>NZ_CANLCN010000023.1:0-69167 GCF_947489045.1 Saccharicrinis aurantiacus | reverse complement strand
TATTTTGTTAAGTTTGTTGTGACTGAGGTGGCGAAGCTGACTTTAAATTGCACAACAGCTTCTTGGCGCCAAACGTTAGCAATAATTAACTTAGCAAACTAGAAAATAAAATTGGATGGAATTCTCGCAAAAAAGGGGTTTAAGTAAACGAACATTTGAGCTAAAAGGTGAGAGACTCAAATTATATCATAAAGAACTAGGAGAAATTAAGGAATGGCAAATAAAGATTGACTCAATAGGTAATGATATTCTTATTGAAAGAAACTCTCGAAGACCATCAATAATAGGAGGTGGCATACTTGGTGCATTTGGTTTGTTCTTTCTGGCTGTCTATTTCGGTTCTGGTCAAGCTGAATTATCCCTTTGGGCAGGGATTGTTATTGGATTATTTTATTTAGGTCTTGGGGCATTAATATTTTTGACACCTGTAAAAAGTGAATTGCACATAACAGGAGGTTTTTCTACTGTAACTTTCTTTTTAGACAAACCTTCTCGTCAAAAAGTAGAAGAATTTGCTCATAAATTAATTGAAAAATCAGATTCTATAATACTTGAAAGGTATTCAAAAATTGACCCTGACATACCAGAAGAAACAATGATGAACCAGCTAAATTGGTTAAAAATTAGAGGGCTTCTAAGTGAGACAGAGTATAGATTGAAAAAAGAAGAATATAAGAATATGAAATTAATGAATTAATAACTATTGCTAACAAAAAATAAAGGTCATAGGCTGTGAGTATAGTTTAGGGCGTTAGGTTCGTATCATAATATCGCCGAAGCTTTTGCTTTGGCTAGAGAAAAGAATAAATTTATAGCCTAAACAAAAGTTCGGCTCTGCTGGATTTTGGTTGTTTTGGTTTTTCAAATGTAGCCTACATCCTTTATTCGAGCCGTTACCACACATTTACAATATGATCGCCATAATATTATTTTTAGTTTTAATCATTGGTTTGAATTCTGTTCCTTCTCTTTCAAAGAAAGAAATTCCTTTCATTGAAAAGGGAATCAAGATTACATTGTCGATTTGGACACTCGTGTTCATAATTTCAATATTGTTTGAGTACAATGGTTATAGATTTAAAGGATTCCTAACTTTTCCAATAATAGGTTGGACATTTATAATAGTCGCGAACTTATATTTCACTTTGTGCAAAAATACAAGAATGAAAAAAGTTATAGTATTATTACTTGTACCCTTACTTATTTTGAGTATATCATCTATGATTATTGGTAGACAAGAATGTGAGTTTGATCTTAATGAAAAGAGTAAAATTGTAGTTAGAACAGGAGGAATATTTTCCTGTGGAGAAAGTATCACAATTACACAATCTTGTTTCGGATTCTTTAACAAAGAGATTTTTAATTTGGACAATTTATGTTTAATCGGAATTTACAATATTGAAACAGTTATTCTTGATGAAAGCTTTGCTAATATCTTAATATATCACAATGGCGAAAATGATTCTGAGAATCCGTATAAATATAAAGTAGAAAGAAAAAACGTGTGGTAACAAAAAATAAAGGTCATAGGCTGTGAGCATAGATTTGGGAGTTTAGCTCGTTTAATAAAATCGCCGAAACTTTTGTTTCGGCTAGTGAAAAGAATAAATTTATAGCCTAAACAAAATTTCGGCTCAGTGGGGTTTTGGAGGTTAAGTTTTTAAAGTTAGCCCACAGCCACTTATTCGAGCCGTTACATGTTATTTATTAAGCAGTTCGTCCTTAGTTTTGTTATTGTAGACTAGGTTTATTCAAAATATAAGGAATTAGAAACGCGGTTTTGAAAGGCTTATTTTTCAGCACTGATTCACCGAAAATTTAGGGAATATTGCCATTTAGGTTGATCATAGGAAAAAGGAATTCGTATCACCGATCAGGTATCGTCTATTGGAAATTATTGAATTGTGTTAGAAGGTTTGTTACATCTTGCAATTTCGCATTAGGACTTGAATTTCAACTTTACATCTTGGTTATTTGACTGACAATTCTGGTCGGACTGGCTCCATGGACTTCCCATTATTGGTTGGACTTGATTTTCACATGTATTAGGACTCATCTAGTCCTGACCAAAAGTGTCACTCATTAGGACTTTGAATGTGGAATATTGGATTCTGTATTCAGAATGAGAAACAACAACATGTAACAAGAGCTAAAAGTCATAGCGCATTGTGGTAATTTGTAAGTGCATAGGTTTTTATTAAGTTTGCTATAGTTAAGTAGGGTGGTGGTGTTAATTGCGCTACGCCTCTTAGCTGTAACGTTACATGTTATTTATTAAGCAGTTCGTCCTCAGTTTTGTTATTGTAGACTAGGTTTATTCAAAATATAAGGAATTATAAACGCGGATTTGAAAGGCTTTTTTTTCAGCACTGATTCACCGAAAATCTAGGAATATTGTCATTTAGGTTGGTCATAGGAAAAAGGAATTCGTATCACCGATCAGTTATCGTCTATTGGAATTTATTGAATTGTGTTAGAAGGTTTGTTACATCTTGCAATTTCGCATTAGGACTTGAATTTCAACTTTACATCTTGGTTATTTGACTGACAATTCTGGTCGGACTGGCTCGTAGGACTTCCCATTATTGGTTGGACTTGATTTTCACATGTATTAGGACTCATCTAGTCCTGACCAAAAGTGTCACTCATAAGGACTAGGGATTTAGAAGGTCGTATTCTGTATTCAGAATGAGAAACAACAACATGTAACAAGAGCTAAAAGTCATAGCGCATTGTGGTAATTTGTAAGTGCATAGGTTTTTATTAAGTTTGCTATAGTTAAGCAGGGTAGTGGTGTTAATTGCGCTACGCCTCTTAGCTGTAACGTTGTGCCCAATTAGATAGAAATATGAAACAACATACTATGATGAAATCAATATTATTAATAATAATATCGTCTTTACTTATTGTCTCTTGCAGTGAAAATGAGGCAGAAATAGCATCTACTCATTTCGAAATGGGGGAGGAAATAATACCAATAACACGTCAGCAAGAAATTGCACCACCACCACCACCATTAAAGGGGAATAAGGAAATTGTTAAGAGTAAAATAATTAAAGACGGAAGAGTTGGCTTAAAGGTCACAAATCTAGAATTAACGAAAGTAAGAATTGATTCTATAGTTAAACGGTATGACGCATATTATTCGAATGAAAGCTTGAATAAAACAGATTGGGAATCTTCATACAATTTAGTAATAAGAATACCTTCATCAAATTTTGACAATCTCGTTAATGCTTTGCAGCTTGGCAATGGTGAAATTCTATACAAAGAAGTTGATGCAAGAGATGTTACTGAACAATTTGTTGATTTAGAGATACGGCTGCAAAATAAAAGAGCTTATCTTAAGAGATATCAAGAATTATTAAAGAAAGCCATAAACATCAAAGAAATATTACAAGTTGAAGAAAAGATACGTCGCTTAGAAGAAGAAATTGAAAGCACTACAGGAACGTTAAAGTATTTAAGTGATTTGGTCGATTTTAGTACACTTAATTTAAATATTATAAAGAAGAAAGAAATCAAAAGCAATCCAGAAAAGAGAGAGAAAATATCTAAAAGAATTAAACAATCTTTTACTATGGGTTGGCATGGAGTAATAGATTTCTTATTACTTATAGTTAGGAATTGGCCATTATGGATTGTAGCATTATTAACTATTTATTTCATCAGAAAGTTTATAAGACGCAAAAAATAACTGGGCACAACAATAAATACAAGGCATAAGCTGTCAGTATAATTTTGGTAGTTTAGTACAAAAAATAAGTTCGCCGAAACTTTTGTTTCGGCTAGTGAAAACGATAAATATATAGCCAAACAAAAGTTACGGCTAAGTGGTGTTTGGAGGTTCTGTTTTTCAAATCAGCTCACAGCCTCGTATTCGTAACGTTGTGTGTCATGCAGGAGAAGCCTCCTGAGTTAGAATTAACCCTGAATTAAAATAATTATGATTTCTAAAATAACATTAAACAATGTAGCAAGTTATAAGAAGCCTGTAGACTTAGAGACTGATAAGAAAATTAACTTGATTTATGGGTTAAATGGAACAGGAAAAAGCACATTTTCAAACTATCTATATAAACAGAATGATACAAATTTCAACTCTTGCAGCATTCAGGGATTAGATGAAGAGGAAGTTGCTGTTTATAATCAAACTTTTGTTCAAGATTATTTTTATGAATCAGATAGTCTGAACGGGATTTTTACCTTATCCAAAGAAAACAAAGACGCAGAACAGAAAATTAAATCTGCAGAAAAGTTAATTGAATCCTTACTAGTTCAAAAGAATGCTAAAACAGAAGAGATAGACTTATTAAAACAAAATTATCGCAACAAAAAGCAACATACTGAAAATAAAGTTTGGGAAATTAAAGCCAATTATACAGGTGGCGACCGTGTTTTTGAATTTTGTTTGGAAGGTCTCAGAGGTAAAAAGGAGAAACTTTTTGACCACATAATTTCTTTATCAAAACCTGAGGTAAAACCAATTAAAGACATTGACGATATTAAAAAAGAAGTTCAAGCTTTGACTGGAGAAAATGCACAAAAATATCAACTGCTTCCAAGCATTATATTTTCTGGTGATAATATTGAACAAGAATCAATATTAAGCAAACAAATAGTTGGGAATAAAAATAGTAGTGTAGCTGATTTAATATCTAAACTTGAAAATTCAGATTGGGTTAAATCAGGAATTGATTACTTACCAAAGTCTATTGAAAAGACAGAAATATGCCCTTTTTGTCAACAATCTACAATCACTCAAGAAATCATTGATAATTTAAAAGAATATTTCAATGAGACCTATGAGAATGATATTAAGAAAATAAATCAGTTAGTTATAAATTATAAAAGTGCAATTGAATCATTTCCCCAGAAGATAGTTTTCGAACAAAATCCAATTGTAAAAGCACAGAAAACTGAGTTTGATAACAAGTATGATAGTGTTCTGAGGTTGTTAGAATTAAATCTTAGCATGCTCGAAAATAAAATAAAATCACCAAGTCAAAAAATCACATTAAACAAATCAGCAGAAGTGGTTAAGGGGTTAGCAGATTTTGTTCTAAATATTAATAATGAAATTGGAGAGCATAATAATAAAATAGATAATAAAAATGCAGCTCTAAAACTTTTGAAAGGCGAATTTTGGAATCTAATGCGTTGGGAATATGACCAAACTATATCAACATTTATAACAGACAAATCTCATATTACTAAAAAAGGGCAAGACTTATCGAAAGAATTAAAAACTTTTGAAACGAAATTGTCAGACCAAAACAAAATCATTATTGAGCAACAAAAAAAGACAATTAATATTGAAGAAGCAGTCGAAAGCATAAATAATGGGTTGATAGAACTTGGTATTAGTGATTTCAAGATTATAAAACATTCTGAAAATCATTACAAAATAGTTAGGGGTTCCGAAGAAGCAGAAATATTTCACTCATTGAGTGAGGGTGAAAAAATGATTATTAGCTTCCTTTATTTCTTGGAATTATGTCGTGGAAAGAAAAATGTGTCAGATAGTAATAAGAAGAAAATAGTTGTCATAGATGACCCAATTTCAAGTTTATCTCACATTTACATTTTCAATATTGGACAGTTAATTAAAAGTGAATTTATCCGTTCCAAGAAATACGAACAAGTCTTCCTTCTTACCCATAGTTTATACTTTTTCTACGAATTGACTGAAACAAACCATGAAAGAAGAAAAGAAAACCAAAACCTTTACCGTATAGTCAAGAATTCCGAAGGAAGTCAGATATTAGAAATGAAATATGAAGAAATTCAGAATGATTATCATTCATATTGGAATATTATCAAAGATGAAAATCAACCTGCAGCTTTAATAGCAAATTGCATGAGAAATATAATCGAATATTTCTTTAATTTTATTGAGAAGCGAGATTTAGGAAATGTGTTTCAAAAGCCAGTTTTGCAAGAAAATAAATATCAATCCTTTGGTCGGTATATTAATAGAGAATCTCATTCTTTAGGGCAGAATATATTTGATATTAAAGAATTTGACTACACGACATTTAAAAATGGACTAAAATTGATTTTTGAACAAAACGGATATCAAGAACACTATAAAAGAATGATGAAATAAAGCACGAACACACAACAATGTGTATAAGTAATGCGGGGAGCGCAGTTTTTATGAGGGCTTGTGCGGTTTTTGAGCCCCGCCAAATCTACGATTTGACAGGCTAATTAAAAATTTGAAAGTTAACTGTAAAATCGTAGTTTTGGCTACTTAGTTATTTGAGACAGTAGTGGGTTCAATCCCGCACTACTCATACACGAGCCGTTGTACCTCATTTGCATGGCGCACAATAAAATAATTGTGGAGTCAGAAACGTTTTGAAAGTTTAGTGTGTAACAAATAAATGACTTAACAATTTAATCAGAAAGCATATATGAAGAATTACCTTACTTATTTAGTATTAGCTTGTGGAATTTTTTTTACCAGTTGTAATAATCAAGAAAGTTCAATTGTAGGAAAGTGGCAAAAACTTAATCCGGAAAAAACTAATGACGAGGCATTTATTTCTATTGGAACAAATAGTAACACATCAACTATTAAGACAGTTTTAACTTTCAATGCCGACAATACAGTTGACGTTAAGCAAGGCAGTAATGAATATAGTGCAGATTTCATTCTACAGCCTGACTTATTAACTTTAGGAAATCGTAAGTATGAGTTGATTAAACTTGATTCTGATAGTTTAGTTATTAAAGTAAAAAGCGACTTTGATTTTGGTGTCGAGACTGATAGATATTTTCGTATTAAATAGAAAAAAACGAGGTACAACAATCTGGAATAAAGCATAAGCGCCAGCATGGATTTGGGAGTTTTGTAGGTTCTTTGAAGTCCGCCAAAATTTTCATTTGTGTTTGGTAAGAATTAAGTTTAAACAAAAACAAAAATGTTGGCTATGTGGTGTTTTGGTTGGTTTGGCTTTTCAAATCGCTTACAGCTTCATCCAGTCAACGTTGTACGCCATTAGGACAGACCTGCTAACAAGAAAATTGATTAATGAAAACTAGATTTAGAATACTGACAATTTTTTTTACTCTTGGATTACTATCCGCATTTGGGTGGCTTGATTTTATCCTGATAAAAATATCAATGAATAAGAATGACTTTGGAGCTGGACAAATTACTGGAATAATTGTGCTTTCATTATTTGTAGTAGCGGGATTGATAAGCATTCAACGATTGGCAAAAACAGTTAGATTTGAAAATGACAAAATGATTATTAACTGGTTATTTAGGACAAAGAGACTTGAATATGACCTAAAAGATATACTTGGATTTCAATGGAGCTCTTTGACTGCTCAACCGGTTGATTACAAGCAAATAATAATTTACACATCGGATAAAAAGACAATTGGAATATCGGATTTTGAATGTGGGAACTTTTACAAAATTGAGGAATATGTGAAAGGTAGACTTGAAATATTTCATTCTTATAAAAAAAAGGCAGATGAAGAATGGATAAAAATGGAATATGAGAAAAGTAAAGAGTTAGACCTTGACCAAATGAAAATGATAAATTTTGTGATTTATACTTTGTGGGCATTGATTGGATTTATTCTCTGGTTGACTCTTAAAGATTTAAATTCTTTAATTGGGTTATCAACTGGACGATTAGTAATATCACTAATATCGCTACTGTTTCTGATTTTGTCTGTTTGGAAATATCAAATTGAAAGAAAGAGAAAACAAAGAATAACGGCGTACAACAATGTATAAAAAGTATAATTGATTCTAAAATACTAATCTTGTAAAGTATTTATAATTAGTGACATGTGTGTATTGTTTCAATTTTATAAAAATCTCCTCATATACAAATTACTATACTTAAGTACGTAATATAACGTAGAAAAAAGTAAATAAAATATTTTCATTTTTTTTAAAAATTATCAAATACAGACTCCGTTATTTACCATTATTCGGTTCAAATGAACTTTTAGCTATCAAAATAGTTTGAGATTATTAATTGAAATTTAGCTTATGGTTAACTTAATGGCAGCAATATGATGTAATAATATTTAAGAATACATTCGATATGACTTCGCAAGATGATACTTTATTCTGTTGATTAATTAGGTATCCATAAGCTATTAATATTTATTTTTTAATAAATCTGATTATGGTATTTAAGAAGAATGAAGGGCAGAATTTTGAAAAAGATTGCTTAGAAGTATTTGAAAATTTATTGCAAGCCTATAAAAAGGCTGCAGAATCCACGGTATGGGAATCTAATATGGATATCCTAATCGAAAAATTAACACATTTTCCAACAGCTCCGTTTCCAGTTGAGCTAATGAGTCTTTTTGATTATAACTACCTCGTCCAATCTGAGGATATAGATAGCGTTATTGATAAAGCTTTGATCATAAGGGAGAGGATGGAGCATACGCAACGTTATGTGACCATAAACGAGAAATATTTCTCATCTTTTCTTTTTCCAGCAAATACCCACCTTAAAAGACTTGAGGTCTATAATAATGAAGGAGAACTTTGTTATTTGCAGAAGGGCACAATTCGTATAAAAGCAAAACAGTTGTTTCGATGGATTATTCCAAGTAGCTCTCCGGTTAAATTTCAAGATATAATTAGTATTCGCCAGAAAACTACTCATTATAAGAATCTAGAAATTTACTATTACTCACCAATCGTTGACCTGTCGTCGACAAATCCCCAAGATTATTATAATTTCTTCTGCGACTATTTTGGTAAGGTTCAATTTCTGAAATATTTTAGATCAAAAGAAGAAGTAGAGGTAGTGCCAAAACTAACGGAGTCTGTGCCAAATGCCTATGAAACTATATTAAGATTTTCAAAGGCTCAACAGGTACTATGGGTTTATTTTATTTTTCGTCTTTTAGGTTTAAAGTTAAGGGTAGATATTGGTAACTCAACACTTGCCTGTTTTTTATGTATGGTAAATGGTATTGATATGAAAACTTATAAGAATTCATATTTCTATCGTCTAATAGAAAAAGCGCCGTATATAAAAAAAGATAAAAACCTTTTGGTCGATTTGGAAGTCATTCGTTTGCATTTCGAAGAGCGTAATTTTCCTACCGCTGAAATTGAAAAATTGATTGTTGAAATAGTAACACGATAATACGTAAGAATACTGTTTTCCATTTATTGCTTTTTACTGTCATTTGAGCATAAAAAGTATCCGACGTTTTACCCCAAATCTCAATTTTTCACAAAGATCATCCTTTGTAATAGTCACATAGTTAATAGTTAACGAAAAATATTCAAAATTTCGGATAGTCCGACGTTGGAAATAGGTATTTCCGTACCCTATACTTGCTATTGAATTTTTGAATTACAAAAAACGCTAAGATTATGGATAAAAAGAAGTGCTTCAATACAGAAGCTTTAAAGAGGTTAGATCAACTAAATGATAAGGTCTCGGAATTAGCAAAAGCACAACATAAGGCTGGAATTGGTTTTGATTATGTTACTGCTGCAGAACTAGCTGAGCTATTAGGTGAAAGTTTACGAACCATCTATGGCAGGGTATATAATAAGCAGATTCCCTTTTATAAACCGGGAGGTAAGATATTACTATTCAAAATCGAAGAAGTGGAAAAATGGATTAAATCAGGTCGACATTCTTCTTTAAAAGAAATAAAGCAGAACGTATAAATGGATATTACATAAACCTAAGTAGCCAGTAACCTATATGACAACAAAAGAAAGACTTAAAGCTGATTGTAATAAGCAAGAATTGCGATTTTCATTTTTTAAACTCTTGCTCAAAAACAAATCTAGTAATCAGGTACTCTCAGAAAGTAAATTGTGTAAAAATTTGAATCAAGTAAAGAAGTAGAAGATGACAACTATTTATATATGCGGGGACGATATGTCCAAAAACAGTGTAAAAGGATTAGTTGATACAACTAAAATAAAAGCCAAGTTTAAATCCATGAGATGTTCTGTTGTGAACCCTACAGAAATGGCTTTTACAAAGATGAGTTGGTCCGATACCTTACACAAACGTATTGAATTACTAAAAAGTAGCCAAGCAATATATGTGCTCCCCGATTGGAGAGATAATATCATGGCCAGGATAGAGTTGACCGTTGCAATGGATTTAAAATTGCGTACTATTTTTCATCCATCAAGCAACAAGGAGATACGACAAATAATAACCTCCCTTGGTAATTAGCTCAGGTTTTAGGCAGGGTTATTCAGGGGTAGCCCTGCCATTTTTTTTAACTCACAACCAATTATGAAAGAGAATATAAAAACAGTAGCACGCATTAATGATGTAAGCATTATGCTTATTAATGGAACAGAAAAACTTATACCAGTAAAGCCAATATGTGAAGCTTTGGGAATTGACCACAAAAGTCAAATGAGTAAAATACAAAAGGATGAAATTTTAGCTTCAACTATGGTGCTCAGCACCACAGTTGGAGCTGATGGTAAAGACAGAGAAATGTCTTGCATCCCATTTAAGTTTGTATTTGGTTGGTTATTCTCAATTAATCCGAGGAATGTAAAGCCAGAAGTAAAGGAACAAATTATTAAGTACAAGCTTCAGTGCTACGATGCCCTATATAACTATTTTGCTGACCAAGGAGAGTTCTTAGAATTGAAACAAAAAGCTTTGGAGAAACAGCTAGAAGAGGTGGAAAGAATCCGGGCAGATTATAGTGATCAAAAGAAACAACTCAGCGATGCCAAAAAAGCACTTAATGATATTAAAGAAATGACTTTTGAGCAATGGCAATATAATAAGCGCCAATTATCAATAGAATTTCCAAACTAAAGTATATGGATGCAAACAGGGTAATAGAACAAATAAACGATCATATTCTTAAGGTTGTCGATAACTATATTAAGCTAAATAAGGCAGGAAGCAATTATAAAGCTTGCTGTCCTTTTCATAATGAAAAGACAGCATCCTTTAGTGTGAATCCAGCAAAAGGAATATTCAAATGTTTTGGTTGTGATAGAGGAGGTAATGCCATTGAGTTTATTAAACAACAGGAAGGTGTTGATTTTAAGGAAGCCGTTGAAATTGGTGCGAAAATACTTAAGGTCAGTTTTGAGTGGAAGAAAAGCATCAATTTTGATGAAGCCAAATATAAGCATGAAGAAAGCCTTAAGGTTGCCTGTAATATCATCGAACGGTTCTTTTTAGAGCAAGTGAATAACAAGGAAGCAAAAAGCTATATCAAAGAGCGGAATCTTGCTATACCTGAATCCGGTAGTTTTAATATTGGTTATGCTCCTAACAATAATGCGCTCTTGGTTTATGCTAGAACAAATGGTTTAAAGACAGAGATACTTGAAGAGATTGGTGTATTGAAAAGTTCCGATAATGGTCTATATGATTTTTTTCGTAACCGATTAATATTCCCTGTTTCCAACTCAAAAGGTCAGACTATTGCTTTTGCTGGACGAGACCTCGACAAAATTCCAAAAATCAAGTATCTAAATACACTAGAGAGTAGTATTTACATTAAAGGGAATGAACTGTATGCTTTGAATGTAGCACGATTTGCCATACAGAAAAACGATATGGCCTATATAGTGGAGGGTTATTCAGATGTATTGCGTATGCATGATATCGGTATTGAAAATACGGTAGCCACATGCGGTACTGCACTAACTCAAGCTCAAGCAAAGTTATTGAAACGATATACCAACAAAGTAACTTTGATATTTGATGGTGATGCAGCTGGACTACTAGCTACTGATCGGAATGCAGAAATACTTATCAAGAATGAATTTCATGTATCAGTTATTTTACTGCCCGAAAAGCAAGACCCTGATTCAACTTTTACTACTAAAGCCGACTTTCTTCAGTATGCGGAAACTCAGTCGGATTATCTGATTTATAAAACAGGGTTCTATAGTGATAAATTTGCAAATGATCCGGTTAAAAAATCAGAGGTCATCAAGCGAATTTCTTCTCTCATATCTTGTTATGATAAAACAAAGCAAGAAGTATATCTCGATTTTGTAGCGGAGCTAATCAAACCTAAAAAAGCCTGGCAAGATGCTCTAAAAACCAATAATCAGCCTAGCGAAAAGAAACTAAAGAAGAAGGAGAATATCAGCGATATTATAAAGCTGAAAAAAGAGCAGCAGGAGAATTTATTAGAAAATCAATTTTATGAAGAAAATGGGGCTTATTATACTATGGAAGGTAAGAACCCTAAGCAAATTTCTAACTTCACATTCGAAGCCATATTTTGTGTGTTTCATAAAGACCCACAAGGTAAGCTAGACCTGAAATACGTTTTGCGTTTGATAAGTCAATATGGAAGGAAGCGTTTGGCTATAATTTCATCAGATGACTTCTGTACTCCAGCATCCTTTAAAAAGCAGGTTCACCGTCGTCATGGTTTCTTTTGGTATGGTAACGATAGCCAGCTGGATAACATTAAAAATGTGAAACTATTGGGTATTCCTGAAGCCAAAGAGTTAGAGCGTGTCGGTTTCGACGAAATCAATAAATTTTGGGTATTTGCCAATGGCTTATACTATAATAAGAATTTTCATCCCATTGATGAGTATGGTATTAGTACTCATACCACTCAGATAAATAATATGGATGAATTTGATAAGATTCCTCCAGAAAGTCAGATTCGCATTAAGGATACATTTCACGTTTTAAATACGACATCAGAATTTATAGGTAGATATGGTAAAAAGAAATTGGAGAGCTGCATTGATAAATGCCAGGTGCACCTACTTCATTTCTTTTATCTGCCTTATGGCAAATCTTTAAAAATAGGTAGTTCCGATGGTGGCAATCCATTTAAAGAAAACTCTAAATATGTGAAGCCGATTAAAGGTAGTAGTTGGAGTTTTGCGCAATGGGCAAAATCGATGACTAAGGTGTATCCAGGTAATTCTGAATTACTGATAGCCTATTATATTGCCACCATATTTAGTGACCTGATATACAGAGCCAACTTCGGGTATTTTCCTATATTATTCCTTTTTGGAAAACGCCAATCGGGTAAGAGTACAGCAGCCCGAAGTATTATGTATATGTTTGGTAAACCACCTATGGAAGATGGTATCAATCTCGCATCTGGTAGTACCAGTACAGGTATGCAGCGGAGTATGGATTCTACAACTAATCATCCATTCTGGGGAAATGAGTATAAGAATAGCATACACAAAAATACGATTGAAGCACTCAAAGGTATCTCAGATCGTAATGGTAAGCTTACAGGTGTAAAGTCAGGCGGTAACGAAACAAAAATCGCAAGGCCTAGAGGTTCGGGAATTATCAGTGGTCAGGATTTACCTACTCAAGACCCAGCACTTAGTAGTCGAAGTTTATTGGGAGAGTTTGATGATAACAATAGAGGTAATTATTCCGATTTGAAACTATTTAAATCTGCAGAAGAAAGTTTGCAGTTTACCAATATTACTTGTGCTGTATTCGATTACCGGTATTTAATAGAAGAGTATTATTCTAAGATAGAACCTGAGATCAGTTCAGAAGTTATGGATGATCTCGTCAGAGAATATGGTAATGTTGATCGAAGAACAGTGCTTAATATTTCCTCGGTATTAACACCAATGAAGATATTAATGGAGTATTCGGACTTGGGTTTTCCCTTTGATTTTTTGACGGCTAAAAATGCCTTAACAAGATCAGCAAAGCTTACCATATCAGTTCAGAACCAAAGCGATGAAGTAGAACAGTATTTTCATGTATTACAATCACTACTTAATCTATATAAGATTTCTGAGAATACGCATTACAAAATGGAAGCAGCAGAGAATAATGAAAAGCACTTATATTTAAGAGTGGGTGCAATTCATGGATTATATAGAGAGCAGGCGAGAAAGGAAGGCATAACAGTACTAGACCAAGCCGTTATTGGTGAGTATTTAAAGAAGCATCGCTCGTTTATCGATTACCGCAGAAAGAACGTAAAGTTCGGAAGTAATAGAACAAGTGCCTACATCATGAATTACGATACACTAAAAGACCAGGGCATCGAGCTAGAACGATTTAGTATTTAAACTATATATAAGTATAATAACTGTTTAGCCAATAATAATGGTGTTATTACAAAAATCGTCCTCATTTCCTCACTTAGTATCTATGTGTATAGTTATAGTATTGATATATAATATATTAGTATAGTTTGTAAATGACTAAAAGTGAGGACGAGTGAGGAAAAAGGCAAAAATATGAGGGACAGGTGAGGAATTATTTATGTTTTTCCTCACTTGTCCTCATTGTCCTCAAATTATAATATTGATATTCAGATAATTAATCATAAAGTGAGGAGTGAGGACACTTTTTTAGAAATACCATAGGTCGTATAGAAATACATTTTTAATTATAAATGACCAAGCTATAGGTTTATATTCCAGTTCTAATATTCCTTTTATTTAGCTTCAATTATTTCTATATTTACATAGCTAATTACCAAGGGTATAAAACTTAAAATTATGCCCAAAGCTTCTTGCAGATTACTTAAAATGAGCCTCTTATTGGGGCTTTTCGTGTTTATAGTACATTGTGGTTTTACCTTTTATTACCTTATTCTTCGTTTTAGTCACGATAATTCCCATGTAATCTCCTGGTATGAGATTGGAACCAGCAAAGCACTTCAAATTTTAATAATTAAACACTCTATTCTAATAAATGCAGCCACAAAAGTTGAGCATATTGCTTCGTGTTGGATATATTTTTTCAAATTCAGAATAAAGCACTCAAAATATGATCTTCAATTTTTTTCTTTCTTAACAAAGCAGTCTCAACAATATCTGAAAGTTCGCTCATATTATCTTAATATTTTAAAAAGCTTACAAAAGCAGTCTCAAGCCCTCAAAATATACACTACAAGGCTACTTGTATCAATATTTCACTTGCCTTTTGGCGTATTAATCAATATAAACCCAGCCATATGATAGTCCGCAGAACCATATTAAAGCAGGATATAGTGAAAAAGTTATACCCAAATAGTATTTCCATTAAATCGGCTATGCAACAACTCCGAAACGAAATTGATATTTCTCCCGAACTAAAGAAGAAGATTGAACAAATAGGAAACTCCAGAAGGCATTATTACACCAAACAGCAGCTTCTTTTAATTCTGGAACACTTTTGTATTACGCTAGAAGAATTTGAAAAGTTATGACCTATTTAAGAATTGCACTATATCTCCTCTAAAGATGCAATGTTGACATAGGAGAATAATTACCAATTTTCTGATAAGGTGCTATTTTGTAGAAGAGTTACATTGTTTTATAATAAAGCTAATAGACTTTGTTTTAACGAAGAGAGTATTTAATGAAAAACTAAAAATATCAGTTAACTCTACACTGCACACATAATCTTATAAATACTTGTAGTATATTATTATTTGGTGCGTTATTTTCTTACTTTTGACGTAATCAGACAACCCAATGAGAGACATTCGTCTGAAAGAACTATACTTATAATTTACAGGATTTAGATTTAAAGATATCAAACAAAATATGGCAAAAAAAGCAGCACCTAAGAAGCAAAAATCGATGGAAGAAACCCTTTGGGATTCTGCCAATAAATTAAGGGGGACAGTAGAAAGTAGTGAGTACAAACACGTAGTTTTAGGATTAATATTCCTAAAATTTGTAAGTGATAAGTTCGAAGCTCGAAGAGAAGAAATGATTGCTGATGGTGAACAGGACTTTATTGATATGCAAGAGTTCTATGCGAGTAAAAACATTTTCTTCTTAACTGAAGAAAGTAGATGGAGTTATATCATTGATAATGCTAAGCAAGATGATATCGCATTAAAAATTGATACAGCATTACATACCATAGAGAAGAATAATAAGACATTAAAAGGTGCATTGCCCGATAATTACTTCTCTCGCTTAAATATGGATGTGAGTAAGTTAGCTTCCTTGCTAGATACGATTAACGACATTGATACCATAAAGGATGAACAACAAGACATTGTAGGTCGAGTTTATGAGTACTTCTTGAGTAAGTTTGCCATTGCCGAGGGAAAAGGTAAAGGAGAATTCTATACACCTAAGAGTATTGTAAACTTGATTGCCGAAATGATTGAACCATACAAAGGTGTTATTTATGACCCTGCTTGTGGCTCTGGTGGTATGTTTGTACAAAGTATGAAGTTTATAGAAAACCACCATGGTAACAAAAAAGAGGTTTCTATTTATGGACAAGAATACACAGCCACCACTTATAAGTTGGCTAAAATGAACTTGGCCATACGTGGTATTGCTGCCAACTTTGGTGCTGTACCTGCCGATACCTTTGGTAAAGACCAACATAAAGATTTGAAAGCGGATTACATTATGGCTAATCCTCCTTTTAATCAAAAGGATTGGCGAGCAAGTGATGAGTTAACTGATGACCCACGATGGGCAGGCTACGAAACTCCTCCAACTAGCAATGCAAACTATGCTTGGATATTGAATATGGCAAGCAAGCTCTCTCAAAATGGTGTAGCTGGTTTTATCTTGGCTAATGGTGCTTTATCTGGAGGTGGCGAAGAATACAAAATACGAAAGCAATTGATTGAAAATAACTTGGTGGAGGCAATTTGTGTTCTTCCTCAGAACATGTTCTATACCACTAATATTAGTGTAACGCTTTGGGTTCTTAACAATAATAAACGAGAACGTGTAGTTGTGCATCCTGATGAAACACGCAATTATAGAAATCGTGAAGAAGAAATCCTTTTTATGGATTTACGTGAGATGGGAGAACCTTTTGAGAAGAAGTATATTCAATTCAATCAAGAAGAGCATATAAGAAAAATAGCCGCTACATACCATGATTGGCAGCAAAATCCCGATTTTAAGGATGTGCCGGAATACTGCTTTGGAGCTACCAAAGCTGATGTTGCTAAAAAAGATTATTCACTTGTGCCAAGTAAGTACATTGAGTTTGTGAATCGTGACGAAAATATTGATTTCGATACCAAAATGACTACCCTAAAGGGGGAATTTAAAGAATTACTTGAAGCTGAGAATAAATCAAAAGCCGATTTGCTCAATGTATTTAACGAATTAGGTTATAAAATAGAACTCGATTAAATGGCAAGGTCTTTAAATACTTCTTTAATTAATAAACTATGCACAGGTGATTATGCAACCCTATTAGATTGCATAAAGAGAGACTCCGAACTTGCTATTGAGGTGAGAATACATAGTACTGCAATAGTTTATTATCAAAAGTCTAAAGTATTAACAATACATCCTCGAAAAGAGGATCCTACTGTTTTGGATAAGGGTTATTGGAAGAATGAGTCTAAACCAATATTAGATTTAAATACACCTAATGAATACTTTGTTGAAGCCAAAAGGTTGGTGAATGAGTTCTCTAAAAAAAAGAATAACCTTGAGTTCGATATTCAACAAAAAATAATAGCTGCAAATAACTCCATTTACAAGCGTTATTTGGTAGTAGATATGGAATATCAGTTTGCACAAAACTTGCTTACGGATAGAACAAATAAGAATACCCGTTTCGATTTAGTAGCTGTTGATTTAGAGAAACAAAAAATCGTTCTGCTCGAATTAAAACAAGGCCTTAATGCTCTTAATGGAGAATCAGGCGTTGACGACCATCATGCTAAATTTACAGAGCACATTAATCATCCTGAATTTAAGCAGACACTAATAGATGATGTGACAAGCATAATAAATACGAAAGCACAGTTGGGCATATACAATTTTAACACAAGGGGTATTATCAATAACCTTCAGGGTGCAAGTGTTGATTTTGCCTATGTTTTTGTATTCAATACAGCAGAAGAACAAATACAATTTAAAAAACAATACAAACATAAATATGATGTAATTTACATCGATGCAACGCATTCAAATTTCATTCTATAATGAGCAATTACAAACTACACCAACGAAAATTGCAGACCAAGCGTCTGTTATATGATTTACCTGAGTTATTCAATAATGATACAGGTGGTGCTAGCTTTGGTAATTACAAAAGCTTAATATTTGTATTACAGGATGGTAAAAACAACCTGTTTAATGAAATTACGGAGGATGCCGTTGCGTACTTCAAAGAAAACGATATTGCCTGGTGGGGCGATAATGAGTTCTATCCACCAGGTCATATTCTATCCTCGCAAATACAATGCTTAAACTATCTCTTTGCCTTGCGTAAAGATAAAGACATGGTACTCAGGTTAGCTCAACTGTTTAATGCCAACATATCAGATATTCTACCTATTAACCAAGATAAAGATGGTGGCTATATTGCTTTTGAATTTACATACAATAACGCTGAGCTATTAAACGAGAAAGAAGCCAATGCCAAAAGGGGTAAATATTGCACATCTATTGATGCTTTTATGATAGGAATGTGTAACGATGAGAAAATATTAATTCCCATTGAGTGGAAATATACCGAGAGTTATCCCAACTCTGATAACAAAGCAAAGGAACCAGGCAAAGGACAAACCAGACAAGAGCGATACAATCAGTTGATAGAATCATCTAAACAATTGAAAACTCCTAAACAATTCGAAAATTGTTTGTACTACCATGAACCTTTTTACGAAATAGCCCGACAAACTTTATTGGCAGAGCAAATAGTTAAAAGTGGCATGGCTGATGATTTTTTACATGTATTGATTATTCCAGAAGCCAATAGTGAGTTGTTGTACAACAGCCACCAATGCGAGAATAGTGGATTAGAGAAATTGTGGAACAACCAATTATTAAATCCCGAAAAATTTAAGGTGGTTGATGGTAGAGATATATTATCGCTGATTAAGAAAAATCCAAATTACAAGAACCTTTACAATTATTTAAATGCACGATATAACTAATATACATTCAGATTATAAGAAACTCGGTGAATATATTAAACCCATCAAGGTTAAAAATAAGGACCTGAGGGCAAAAGAACTATTAGGTATCAATATTGATAAGTTTTTTATGCCTTCCGTAGCTAATGTGGTAGGAACTGACTTATCTAAATACAAAATTGTAGAAAACAATCAGTTTGCATGTAATAGAATGCATGTAGGTCGTGATTATCGAATTCCCGTTGCTTTATCTAAGAGAGAGGAACCATTTATTGTATCACCTGCTTACGATGTATTTGAAATAATTGATACTTCAATTTTACATCCTGAATATTTGATGATGTGGTTTTCTCGTAAAGAGTTTGATAGAAATGCATGGTTTCATACAGATGCAGATGTAAGAGGAGGATTACCATGGAAATTATTTTGCAATTTAGAACTCCCCATCCCATCTATAGAAAAACAACGTGAGATTGTAAAAGAATACAACACCATAGTAAATCGTATAAAACTTAACAAGCAGCTTAATCTGAAATTGGAAGAAACAGCACAAGCTTTGTATAAGCATTGGTTTGTTGATTTTGAGTTTCCGAATGGAGATTTAACTGATTTGGATAACTACATAGATTTTAATCCTAAACATTCTATAAAAAAGAATTCCACGGTAAGCTATATTGAAATGGCTGATGTACAGGAAAGTGCAATGAGCATCAAAAAAACTATTAAAAGAGAATTTACTTCAGGTTCAAAATTTAAAAATGAGGATACACTTTTTGCACGCATTACACCTTGTTTAGAAAATGGGAAAATTGGTTTTGTTGATTGTTTAAAAGATAAAGATGTCGCATACGGCTCAACAGAATTTATTGTTATGAGAGCGAAGAATGAAGTAAGTCCATTTTGGGTTTACTGTTTAGCAAGGGATGATAACTTTAGAGCCTATGCTATTAGCAGTATGGTTGGTTCTTCAGGGAGACAAAGAGTACATAGTGATTACTTAAAAGAGTATAAGGTTAATATTGCAACCAGTTTGAATATGTCAGAATTTCACAAAAATGTTAGCAGTATATTTAAACAAATTAAAACTAGATCAGAGGAGATCAAATTATTAAATACTATGAAGAACTTACTTCTTGCTAAAATGACAAAAGTAGAAATCGAAAAAGAAGTTATTTAGTTTAGATCTTGATTGATAATAGTGAGAACGATAAGTAAAGGATACATATTATGACAGTTAAAGAACAACTAAAAGAATATATGGCCTTAGTAGCCATAGAAAACGATAAAGGTATTTTTGAATTAATATTTAAGAATCATACCAACGATAAAAATACTCTTCATGTAGATAAATTGGTCGAGCTAGTAGGCTTGTCTCAGAGTTATTGGCATCTTTTTTCAACTAGCAAAAGTACTAATTTTCACTATTCATATTTTAAATTAGAACTAAAGTACATGAGTATTTACCAGTCACCATCAAATTCAAAAAATGGATTTAGTACTGATGGTTTGAAATCAACAAGAGTCTTAGATGATTTAAAAAAATACAAGGCGAGTTATGAAGGTTGGCTAAATGCTTATATAGAGGAAATTGCCCCAGGTGTACAAGAAAAGATTGACTCAATTATTCCCCCAAATATGAATGCAGATGATGTTAATTTGTTAATAGGTTCATAATGGGTTAACTATCTTATTATTAAATAAAAGAATTAAAATATAGTAACGTCACATGGCAAAATATAGTGTACATCAGCAACCTGTAGAAACAGAAAATGAATCAGCTCGCTAGTTTTAAATTAAAGACCTATGATAACCCAATCCGTTGAAATAACAAGTTCCGGGATAAAAAAAGTATTACGAAAACATACACCTGAAAGGGCTATAGCAGAATACATCTGGAATGGATTTGATGCAAAGGCTACAGAAATAAATATTGATTTTAAAATTGATACTACGAAAATTGAATCGTTCAAATCAATAACGATTTCGGATGATGGAGAGGGTATTGTCTACGAAGAGCTAGGAGAGCGTTTCAGGAAGTTTTATGAATCTAATAAATCAAGTATTAGTACAAGCAATACTAATTTAACAAAAGGGAAAAACGGATATGGTAGATTTACCTTTCATAAGTTTGCACGTTTTGCCACTTGGAGTACAGTTTATAAAAAAAGCGAGAATGAACTATTGGCTTATGATATAAGCATGAATAGTGAAAATTTGAAAGAATATACCCCTACAATACCAATCAAATCGAACACAAAAACTGGTACATCCGTTGAGTTTATTGAACTACATGCAACTGTATCGCCTAAGTTTATAGATAATGTATTAATTCCTTATCTAAAAGCCGAATTCGCTTGGTTTCTTGAGCTAAAGGAAGAGTTTAAAATATTCATTAATGGTAAAGAACTTGATTATTCCTCTATCATTGAAGAAGTTGATAGTTATCCAATCGAGATAAAGTCGAAAGAAGAAGTATTAAAATTTGAGTGCAAATACATTCGTTGGAAAAAGAAGCTAAATGATGAGTACTCTCGCTTCTATTTCTTAAATAAAGATTTGGCAATAAAAAAGACAAAAACCACCTCATTAAACAAAAAGGGAGATGATTTCTGGCATAGTTTGGTAATTGTCGGTGATTTCTTCAATACGCCAACATCCGAAGATGATAGTAACGAGGAAGAAACTCTAGAACTATTTGGAACTGGTCAGGAACGGAAAGTATTTAAGGAACTTATTAATAAGCTTAATGAGTATCTGAAGAAAAAAAGACGACCATTTTTAAGAGTTCAAGCAGATAAGCTCGTTAAAAAATATGAAGATGAAAAGGTTTTCCCTAATTATAGCGACAATGAGTGGGATCAGGTACGAAAGCAAGGATTAGAAAACCTTGTAAAGGAAATATACGAAGTTGAACCTGCTGTTTTTATGAAGCTCAATAAGGAACAAAAAAGGATATTTCTTGAGTTACTAAATTTAGTGATGGACAAATCAGAAAGTGATAGCCTATTTAAAATTATTGATGCTGTAATTGAATTAGATTCTGCTGACAGAAAGGAATTTGCAAAGATTTTGGAGATGACACGCTTAAAACAAGTCATTTCAACCATAAACCTTATCAAGGACAGGTTGATTATTGTTGATAATCTAAAAAAAATAGTATTCAACCACGACCTAAAAGCTAACGAAAGAGACCACCTCCAAAAATTTGTCGAGAAACACTATTGGATATTCGGTGAAGAATACCGAATGGTATGTGCCGAAGAAGTAAAGTTCGAAGAAGCGTTAAGACGTTATATTTATATACTTAGAGGAATAAACAAAAAAGAGTTTATTGAACATCCTGATAAGTATAAAGAAATGGATTTATTCTTAGCTGGCACCGACTTTAGGGATGGCAAACCTCATAACGTAATTATTGAAATCAAAAGTCCAACAAGTATTAAGCGTTTAAAATCTGTACACATGACTCAGATTGAGGAATATATGGATGTTATTTTAAAACAGGATTGTTTTAATGATGCAAACGAAGAGTGGACTTTTTTCTTAATAGGTCAAGATTATGATGATATACTTAGCCGAAGAATCCTTAATAAAGAAACTGGTTTGGTTATTAAGGGTGATAACTATTCTCTGTACTTAAAAAAATGGAGCGAAGTTGTAAATGAAGTTGAAAGGCGACTAAAATACCTCCTAGAGAAGTTAAAAATAGAAAGAGGTTCTTTGTCGCAAAAAAACACTTTAGAAGAAATAATACCAACCGTTAAAAAATAGAGGCAATAATTTTATCAATAATCATTTAAGTAAAATAGAATGTCACATCTAAAAAGTATATATTTTAAAAATTTCCGTGTATTTAAATCTAAATATAATTTTGAAACTTGTCCGATAACGTTCTTAACGGGACCAAATTCATCCGGAAAAAGTTCTTTCCTTAAAGGGCTATTACTACTCAAAAGTAATAAAAGTAGCAACCTACAAGTTCTTGACTTTTCTGGTACAAAACATAACTTAGGTACCTTTGAGAATACTGTCAATAAAAAAAGTTCAGAACCTAACATTACTTTTGGAATCAAGGCTTCATTGGCTTTAGGAGAGCAGCCATTTCTTACATTTATTGATGAACCTGTAACAACAAAAAGAAATGTTTACACTATTCTTAAAGAGACGGATTCGAAATCATATCAAGATGTAACAATGGAACTCACATATAGACAGAATGAACGTAGTGGGAAGTTGGCCATATTGAGAATTATTATTCCTGAGTCTGAAAAACCAATACTTTCCTTAACTATTGGTCATCAGGATTCTCGTAGTCATACTCTAAGAATTAATTATCAAGCGATGAGCAAAAATAGCTATTTTAATTCGCTTTTTTTCGGCCGTATTATGGGAAGAAATATTAAATTGTCTCGACCTGATGACGAAGAACTTTATTCTATTCCTATTCATTTTTCTCTTAAAGAAAATGGGAAAAACCAATTTTATGATGAACCGGTTTTAGTATTTTCAAAACTTTTTGAAAAATTCTTGTCAAAAAACATTGAATCTGGAAAATTGTCTGAGATTCATAGCTTTCTTCTAGGGCAGCCGATTAGGCAACTATTAAGTAATTTTGCTTCTATTATTAATAATAGTGAATATATAGAAGCTGTAAGAGCAAATACAAAGAGATTATATACTAATGATGCACAAGGAACTTCCTTTAATGATTTAATACTAGAGTACCATGCTAGAGATTTGCCACAAGAATCTAAGGTGTTTATTAATAAATGGTTATGTCGATTTGGGATTTCTGATGAGATTGTTTTTGATAATATTGAGGGGGTTGCAACATCAATTTATTTAGTTACTGGCGAAGAAAGAATTGCTCTCGCAGATCTCGGTTATGGAATAACACAATTTCTACCAATACTCTTAAAAATCGCATTGGAAGTTCCTATTAAGAAAGTTCTTAATGGTTTAAAAACAGTCAAAAAGCTTATCTTATTAGAAGAACCTGAAACGAACCTTCATCCTAATCTTCAATCATTACTCTCTGATTTTCTAATTGATGCAACTAAAACTTTCGAAATTAGATTTTTGGTTGAAACACACAGTGAATATTTAATACGTAAATCTCAACTAAATATTGCAGAACAAAAAATACCTACAGATTATATTAATTTATTCTACTTCAATCCGTTGGCTTATGAAAAGGAGTATAAAGTTCAAGAAATCACTATAAATGGAAATGGTACATTAAGTGATAGTTTTGGTAAAGGTTTTATTGACGAGGCTACTGATCTTAAATTAAAACTATTACAAAGAAAAGCAATTAATAAATAATTATGGAAACTACATTAATTGTTCAAAAGGAGATTCTGAGTAACTTATTCATTACGAATAATGATTCTAATGAGAGAATGGATATTTACAAGTTTCTTTGTAATGATTATAGAGGTTACAAACTGATTTGTGATATTAAACTTTCAGATTATAAGAAACATATGGAAGACAATCCAATGTGGGATATTCTAATCGATAATATGAATACTTTTTGTTATGAAGAAAATATTAGTTCGTATATATTAGAAGATGCGTTTTATGATGATCTAGGAGAGTATAATATTTTCTTAATCAATGAATCTAATAATGTATGTAATGATCTTACCTCTAAATATGGGTTTGTTTATTTAAATGATAGAAATATTGAATCAAATTGGAAGGTATTTAATGAAATAAGAAAAGGTGTACCTCTAAAAGTTACAAAAAGCACTTTGATACCTGAAGAACAAAGGGTCGACGCTTGGTCTAAATTAGATTTTATTTCAACTCCCCTAACAAGTATTATTGTATTTGACAACTATATACTAAAAGATTCAGATCTTCAGAGACTTAGAGATAATCTGTATCCGTTATTGGAAATTTTGCTAGCCAAGAGTAGATCATATCAGGTAGTAACAGTTACTATTATAACAATGCCAAGTAAGAAATGTATAAAACAAATTAGGGGTCAAATATTGGCGCATATAAGGTCAAAGGGATACTTCAATGCAGAAATAAATATAGTGAAGCATCATAAACGCTATTATCCTGATGGATTTGAAGGATTACACTCGAGGTATATACTAACAAATTATTTAAGAATAAAAACGGAAGATAGCTTCAATTACTTCCAACCGTCAGGAAAAATAAATAATGAATCAGATATTCGAGTAGATTTATGTCTTGAATCTAAAAACAAACCTTTGTTTATGAAGGAATTAGAGGACTTGAATATATATTTTAGTAAAATAGATAACAACCCTGATAATCCTGTTGAAGATTGTCAAGTAATGTTTCATCCCCATAAAACCAATGATCTTTTAAATTAATTATTACCACATTCAAGGAGTAAAAACAATATATAATGAACCTAAATAGTTTATCCTTATTTTTTAACAAAAATAACATACCTGAAATTAAAGAAAAGCCACTCACATTTTTAGGTATTGCAAAACAACCTCATTACGAAAATGTATGGTCAAATATATACGCCTTTTATTTTAATGTTGATGCTGAGCATGGTTTAAAAGACCTATTTATTAAAAGCTTGCTGCAAATTGTTAATAGTAAACAGGAAGAGGCTTTTCAGTTCACCACTAATTATAATATTCATACGGAATCTTCCACTAATAACAATGGACGTATTGATCTACTATTGTCTAACGATACGGATGCTATAATTATAGAAAACAAGGTAAACCATCTATTAAATAATGACTTAGAAGATTATTGGGATAGTACACCACAAGCAAACAAGCAGGGTATTTTACTCTCGTTAAAAGCTATTCATCATATTCACCATAATAGTTTTATTAATATTACTCATTTAGAATTACTAAGTGTAGTGATGCAAAATTTTGGAACTTATATTTGTGAAGCCAGCGACAAGTTTACCATCTTTTTAAAAGACTTTTATCAAAACATATTAAACCTAAGTGATCCTATGGAAGCTCAAAATTTAGATTTCTATTACCAACATACCCAACACATTAACGAGGCGGCTAAACTTAAACATTCGGTAAAAGATTACGTAGAATCTGAGGTTGTCAAAGTATGCGAAC
This sequence comes from Saccharicrinis aurantiacus, assembly GCF_947489045.1. NCBI lineage: Bacteria > Pseudomonadati > Bacteroidota > Bacteroidia > Marinilabiliales > Marinilabiliaceae > Saccharicrinis > Saccharicrinis aurantiacus. The sequence continues at coordinate 43,272 of NZ_CANLCN010000023.1, read as the reverse complement.
AATTAAATCTAGACTTCCATAAAGGTTATGGTGGAGCTGATAGAGGCTATGATTATTACAGTTGCAAGAGAGACGGAAACCTAATTTATACCGTTTGCTATGGAGGTTTATTAGAGAATAGTAAGAAGTTAGATATTGTTGTTGAGTTACAAAATGAACTATTGGTTAAAAATAGGCAAGCATTAAAAGATATACAGCTTAAAGAAAATGAAAGATCTATACTTTGTGATGGTTTTTTCAGTGGGACAGAAACTTGGGCTCATTTTGCTGCCATAAGTTTTGATGTCAGTAAAGACGATTTTCAAGCCTTAAGTAGTTTTATTATTAAGGCAATAACTAAAAGTCCGCTACAAAGTATCTTTTCTAAGATTGAAGATTTTTTATTAGGCGATGATGAATAAGTTTTGCTGAGTAAAAAGATAGACTAGGAGATTACAAGAACAAAGTTGAAAGTATTCTTTGTGTAGTAATCATATGAAATTGAAAACTATAACACATGAAATTCACCGAAGATAAATTAGAACAGGCATTTATAAAATTACTAGGTAGTCAGGACATACCACACCTAATTGGTAGTGATATTGTTCGCAAGCCTGAAGATGTACTTTTAAAAGATGACTTACGAAGTTTCTTGAAAAAACAGTACAAAAGTGCCAATATAACAGACTCTGAGGTAGAACAAATTATTAGAAAACTAGTAAGCTATTCAGCCTCCGACTTATATGAGAGTAATAAATCCATTATGAAATTATTGGCTGATGGTTTTGTTTTTAAACGTGAAGACCCAAAAGCCAAAGACCTATGGATATATCTGATTGACTATCCCAACAAACAAAATCATTCAGAGGCTATAGAGCATGACAATCTTCATTTAGCTGCAGAACCCAAAGAAGAATATGCTACAAATACGGATAAGAATCTCTATAAGATTGTCAATCAGTTGGAGATTGAAGGTTATGAAAAGCGTATTCCTGATGGGATATTGTACGTTAATGGTATTCCGGTAGTGGTTTTTGAGTTTAAGTCTGCCATCCGAGAAGAAGCCACAATACATACAGCCTATGAACAACTTACTATCCGCTATAAGCGAGATATACCAGAACTTTTTAAATACAATGCTTTTTGTGTAATATCAGATGGGGTAAACAATAAGGCAGGTTCCTTTTTTGCTCCATACGATTTTTATTATGCGTGGCGAAAAGTAACAGGGAATGAAACTGAGGTTGATGGTATTGATTCAATGTACTCATTAATTGAAGGTATGTTTAATCATAATCGTTTGCTCGATATCATTCGTAATTTTATTTACATCCCAGATGCTTCAAAAAAAGATGAGAAAATAGTTTGCCGTTATCCGCAGTATTATGCGGCCAATAAACTATACCATAGTATTAAATTACACCAACGTCCTAAAGGAGATGGAAAAGGAGGTACATATTTTGGAGCAACTGGATGTGGGAAAAGTTATACCATGTTGTTTCTGGCTCGTTTGCTAATGAAGAGTGTTGAGTTTTCTAGTCCAACCATCGTACTAATTACCGACCGCACCGATTTAGATGACCAGTTATCTAAGACTTTTACCAATGCTAAGAATTACATTGGAGATAATAATGTTATCAGTGTTGAAAGCCGTAAGCAATTAAGAGAATTATTACAAGGACGCAATAGTGGAGGTGTTTTTCTAACCACCATACACAAGTTTACTGAGGATACATTATTGCTTACTGAGCGTAACAATGTGATTTGTATTTCGGATGAAGCACACCGAAGCCAAATAAACCTAGACCAGAAAATTAGTATTGACCATGAAAAAGGAACAATTAAGAAAACTTATGGCTTTGCTAAATACTTGCACGATTCATTACCCAATGCTACTTACGTTGGTTTTACAGGTACACCTATAGATGGTACATTAGATGTTTTTGGAGAGATTGAGGATTCATACACTATGACTGAATCGGTAAAAGACCAGATTACCAAAAAAATAGTTTATGAAGGTCGTGCAGCCAAAGTGCTGCTTGATAATAAGAAACTTAAAGATATAGAAGCATACTATAAGCAATGTGAAGAACAAGGTGCTAACGAACACCAAATAGAAGAAAGTAAAAAGGCTACGGCTAGTATGAATGCCATTATTGGTGACCCTGATAGATTAAAGGAAGTAGCCAAGGACTTTGTAGAACATTACGAAAAACGCATTGCAGAAGGTTCTACCGTAAGAGGAAAAGCGATGTTTGTTTGTAGCTCACGCCCAATAGCCTATGAGTTGTATAAAGAAATAATCGCATTAAAACCGGAATGGGCTGAGATTAAAGCTTGTGATGATGGTGTTGAGCTAACTGAAAAAGAAAAGAAAGAAATCCTTCCTATCGAGCGAATTAAAATGATTATGACCCGAGGTAAGGATGATGTAGAACTGCTCTATGATCTGTTGGGTACAAAAGAAGACCGCAAGAAGTTGGATGTTCAGTTTAAAAACGAAAAATCGAACTTTAAAATTGCCATTGTAGTTGATATGTGGTTAACAGGATTTGATGTGCCATTCTTAGATACTATGTACATTGATAAACCCATACAATTACATAACCTGATTCAAACTATTTCGAGGGTAAACAGAAATTATCCAGGTAAAGAAAAAGGATTGGTAGTTGATTATATTGGCATTAAAAGCGCTATGAACAAAGCGCTTAAAAAATATTCTAGAGGAGATAAAACCAACTTTGAGGATGTTTTGCAATCCATCACTACAGTTAAAGACCAAATAGATTTATTAGGTAAGCTATTCCACAAATTTGATAATTCAGGTTATTTTACTGAAGATTCTTTGGTACAATTAAAATGCTTAAAAGATGCTGCTGAATTCGTTCAGCTCACCAAAGAACTAGAGAACCGTTTTATGAACATTGTAAAACGATTAAAAGCAGCTTATGATATTTGCTGTGGTAGTGAGGAGTTCTCTCAGCGTGAAAGAGATTTAATTCACTTCTATTTAGCCGTTCGTTCAATTGTATTTAAACTAACTAAGGGCGAAGCTCCTGATATTACCCAGATGAATAAGAAAGTCAGGGAAATGATTAAAGAAGCTATTGAAAGTGATGGTGTTGAAGAAATATTTAAGCTAGGTGAATCTAATGAAACTAATATCGACATCTTTGACGAAGACTATTTAGCTAAGATTGATAAAATAAAACTGCCGAATACCAAAATTAAACTCTTGCAGCAATTATTAGCCAAAGCCATTGATGAATTTAAAAAGGTAAACAAGGCTAAGGGAATTGATTTTTCTAAAAAGATGAAAACTTTGGTAGATAACTACAACGAACGTAAGTCAGATGTTCTTCAAAGTGATGTATTAGAAGATTTCACGGAGGAAATCATTAACATGTATCACGACCTTAGAAAAGAGAAAGAGTCTTTTGGTGACATGGGTATTGATTTTGAAGAGAAAGCATTTTACGATATTTTAAAAATGATTGCTGAGAAGTTTGATTTCGATTATCCTGACGATAAGTGTATAGACCTCTCCAAAGAGGTTAAAAAAGTAGTTGACGACAAAGCCAAATATGTAGATTGGAATCATCGTGATGACATCAAGGCTGAACTCAAAATGGATTTAATAAAGCTTCTTGCAAGGTTTGGTTATCCACCAATTACCAAAGATGAAGTGTATAAGGAAATTCTAGACCAAGCAGAGAATTTTAAGAAGTATCAGTAATTTGTTAGCTATATGCATCATTTATTATCTGTAATAACAATTTAATCTCAATAAATGGCAAAAACAGACATTGTTTTAAGTGAGGATGTTGGTAATATTAATAGGTTTATACAACATCAAAAATTCAGTTTAAAGTTTAATAGTTCAGATTACAAAAAAACCGAACATTATACTACTGACCTATCCAATAACTTTAGTGATGATGATAGGATTGAGCTAATTTTAGTCTTGCCTAAACATACAAATGCGCCATTGTTACTAATACAGGAGCTGTCATTGATTATTGATATTCCAGGTTTTGTTTTTAGTCTAATTATTGACAAACAGCATTATACCTTTGAGAATGCTATTGAAAAGTTATATAATAGCAAGGATAATATTTATAGTCGAGGTTTTGTTGAAAAAGCATTTTGGTTTTGGGTTAATTATTTTGATGATGAATGTAATTTCCGAATTAATCATTGGGATATGTCTAGTTTTTATATGAATCATGGACTTGGAGGCTCACGTGTTTATATCCCTCCGGTTCAATATACATTATTAAAATATTGGAAAAAACATAAAAACATTGATAATATAGACGATGTAATTGATTGTTTTGAACATAACGTGGTTTCGTATATGCAAGATAATCATGAATGCCCAAGAGAACGCTCAATCGCCTTAGCATCCTTACACTCATCCATTGCCCACAAAATCGTGTTTGCGGTTGAAAAGAATACAGATCCTCAAAGTATAAATAAAATTAAAGAATCTCTTTCTGGGGAATTTTATTTTAACGCCGATGTCATTCAAGAGATGATCGAGATATGGTTTTTTGTGCTGAACGTAAAGGAACCAGATAGTTCAATGGAAGTCGTGTTTGATGATGTGGCAGGTTATAAGATTAAAAATAGTCGAGGAAAGATACTTGAACCATATTTCGGATTTTGCATACCAGACAAAAATAATTCTTGTGAACCTGATATAATACTAAAAAATATTACACCGTTTAATAATGGCTATGCTATTGTTAGGATAACAAGTAATGAAATAAATTTATACACCAAAGAAGGTCGCTTGAGTAGTCATGAAATGAACCTAATCAACACACAAGGTGAAATTTCCATTTTTACAGGGTACGATAATATTGAGGAACTATCTGATAACTTGTATAAGGTTATTCTAAAAAAAGGAATCTCCACTAAAAAGGATAGGTATGGAATAATTAATCCAAATAAGAATACTGTACCTGAAAAATGGTATGATTGTGTAATAAAGAGTTCAGATGAGCGAATAGTTGCGATTAAAGAAAATTTAATAGTTTCTTTTGATAGTTCTTTAATCAGTTTAAAGGAGGTACAGTATGATAGTGTTGAGCCATTCAGCGAGAATAGAGCATTGGTGAAAAAAGATGATGCTTATGGATTTATTGATATTTATGGAAACGAAATTACAACATTAAATTTTAGTGATGCCTATTCTTTTTGTGAGAGTAGGGCTATTGTTAGTAATAATAACCTATTTGGTTATATTAATACTGAAGGAGACACCGTTGTGCCAATAAAATATTTAGCGTCAACTGATTTTGTTAAAGGGGTAGCAATAGTGTGTGAAAATTATAAATATGGGTTGATTGATATTGACGGTAATATTGTTTGCCCATTTATTTATGATTCCATTGATTCTTTTTCAAGTGGTATAGCAAAAGTTAAAAGTGGAGACTGCTTCGGGTTTGTAAATGACAAAGGTGTTCTAATAGTTCCTTGTATATACAAAGAATTAAACCAGTTTAGTGGAGGAGTGGCTGTTGCTAAATTGGAAGATAAATATGGAGGAATTAATAACAATGGAGATATTATTATACCCTTTGTTTATGATGAACTGAAACCATTTTGCGAAGGCTTTGCCGTCAGTCGAATAGATAATCATTACCAGTACATAACTGTTAATGGCGAAATAGTATTTAACAGTAAGTTTGAGCTTGCCGATACCTTTAATAATGGTTTTGCAAGAGTGAGGTATAATGGAAAATATTGCTTTATAGATAAAAAAGGAAGTACACATATTATTGGTAAATATGAATACGTCTCCTCATTTAATAACGGTTTTGCAATTGTAAGAAGTAATTCAAGGTATACATACATCAATACTGAGTTCAAGGAACTAACTCCTTTTAAATATGATGAAATTTTACCATTTGGCTCTAATATTGGTGGTGGAATATATTCTATTTATGCACAAACGTTTTTTGATAAAATATATAAAGATGGTGATACCTCGAGAGAAAGTTCGGTTGAAATTTTCTTTTCAAAAGAATGTGATTGGGAGTTTAGATTCCCTCAGAAAATTAGTAGGATAAAAAATGGTTCATTTGAATATTGCACTTTGGTTAGTAGCTATTCAGAAGATTTAGCTGTTGTTTCAAAAAAAGAGGACAAGAAAAAGAAAACTAAGTATGGTCTCTCCTCAAGCTCCAAATATGGATATATTGATAGAAAAAAAAACTTAGTTTTAGGCTTTAATTATGATCATGGCAGAAAATTTATTGGAGGAAAAGCAGCTGTGAGAAAAGAAGGAAAATATATTTTTATCAATAAGAAAGGAGATGTGGTTTCTAGTGAATTCGAATATATCTATGCGTATAATCAGAAGTATTCAATAGTTAAATACGATTTGGAGCAGGACTACATAATATTGGATAGGTTTCAAAGAAGAGTTGCACGCTTGCCAATTGATTACCGTATAGGATCTTTATATGATAATATTGTTTCATTTAGTAATAAAGAAAGTAATAAATATGGCATAATAAATATTGAAGGGAAAGTGTTAATAGAACCTCTTTATGATGATGTAGTTATCCTAAATGAGAATTATTTTAAGGTTAAAGTAGCTAACTTATGGGGAGTAATAGATATAAGTAACAATATCATAGTGCCAATCGAATTTAAGGATGTGTATGAAAATATAGAATATAACAGAATAAATGCAAATAAAGATAAAGATTGTTCTATATATGACTTGGATGGTAACCATATAAATACTTTTAAGAATTCATCACTATTTTTATTTGAAGATGATTTTATAATAGTTAATAAGGATGGCAAGCATTTTATATGCACGAAGGATGGCAACGCTATCAACCAAACCTATCACGATCAGACCCAATATCATGAAAATGGAGATAAAGGATATATAGAAAGAGATAATTATGATTTGCTATCAGACGGTTTAGGAGGTGAGCCAGATGCATATTGGAATATTGATTAATCCTGTCTGACAGGAGTAGAAATTTATATAAATACATTTCAAGTCGGCGGATCGCCGGCTTTTTTCATTTCTAAAAACGAAAAACAACCAAATCTAACCAATTCTACGATACGCTAACCAAATCGAACCAACTCTCAATCTACCACCTACTATATGTTTGTTTCCATTATGGAAGCAAGCATAAAAAAGATACTAGGTACATTAGCAGCTGTTGCTGCCGTTGGCGGAGGTTTCTACCTTATTCAAAAAGGTAAAAAGCTTCTATCTGGAGCAAAAATGAACTTTGCTCTCTTGGGATTTCGCATCCACAAGATGAACTTGCAAGAAGTTCAATTTGCGTTTAAACTGCGTTGTTATAATCCCTCAAATGCACCCATCACTTTAGCCGTTAACCAAGTAGTTGCAAACTACAAAGGTTCGGCAGTTGCTTATTCCACACCCGACATTAACGGTCTTACTATTGCAGCAGGTAAAACACAAGAGCCTGAAATCCTTTTTCAAGTGCCATACCTGAATCTTATGGGTAAAGGTCTTAACCTCAAAGCACTATCCAATACGGAGCAGTTAAAAAAGGACATGACCTTCACCATGACCATCAGTGTTAATGGAGAAAGCCTCACTACCACGCAATCATTATCAAAGGAACAACATATGAACGGATTAGGAGAACTGGGCATTGTATCCGGACCCAGAAATACCCAAAATGGAAAGAAGTTCAATCACCTCATAAAAAAGGCAAATGGAAAAGACACACTAATTAAAAATGGTAATGTGATTGAGACAGTCGAGAACTGTATCGATATCATTGCTTCGCACTACCGAGAGGTAGAGGAACTTGCCAGCCAGTTAAAAAGTGATACCCTAAAGGAAACGTGTCGTAATATCTTCAACTTCTCATATACCTATCTGCAATACCATAAAGACGATGAAGGAACCGAGCAACTTCGAACACCTGCACGCTCATGGTTAGATGGCCAGATTAAATACAAACAAAAAGGCCGAAAATATGCAGGTATAGATTGTGATGATTATAGCATTTTCGTGGGTTCATTGTTGAAGAATTTAGGTATTCCTTTCAAGCTTCGTATTACCAAGTACGATGGCAGAAAGAACTTTCAGCATATTTATGTTATTGTGCCTGCCATAGGTGATTCAGAAGATGAGATTGTCATTGATCCTGTACTATCAAAGTTCGATTATCAAAAGCCATACAGCTTTGAAAGGTCAGACTTTGATATGTCTCCACTGCAACTAGCTGGACTAAGAGGTATTGACGGTTTTACAGGTACAAGTGCACTAGGATTACCAATCTCTGTATTGTCAGGAATAGATTTAGTAGGAGGAGTTCAAGCACAAAGCGATCATGAAGAACTCATAGCCATAGTTTCAGGAACTGATTTCGATGAGGCCATAAATGGATTAGGTGATGCTGATGATGCCACTTATCGCTACTTGGTTCGTACTCGCAATTTCCTATTAAAGAATAAGGATAACAAAGCAAAGATGGCTCATATCCAAAATCCTGAGCAGTTCATTTCCATGTTAGACCAGGCAATTAAATTTTGGAATACATCAAAGCGTGATGCGGTACTTACTAAACTGGAGAAAATTGAAAATAAACTTGTTCAAAATGGACATATAAAATACGATTCAGAAGCCATTGATGGTTTATCAGATGAGGATGATATTGATGAGTCAATGGATGGCCTTGATGGAAACAGGGGCTTAGGTGGTTTTTTTAAATCATTAAAACGAATTGGACGAAAGATAGGGAGAGGAGTTAAAAAGGGCGTAAAATCTATAGGCAAAGCAGCTAAAAAGGTTGCCAAGGCCATTGTACGATTTAATCCATTGTCCATTGCTATACGTAATGGTTTATTGGCTGCATTACGTCTGAACATGTTCGGCATAGCCAAAAAATTACAATACGCTTATTTACCAGAGCACTTAGCCACAAAACATCAAATTGATGCACAAAAGCTTCAGGATTTAAAGAAGCGCCATTCAAGAGTACGTAAGCTCTTTAGAGGATTGCAAGGACGCGAAAAGAACCTTAGAAAAGCCATTTTAAAAGGAGCCAAACAAAAGAGCAGTGATTTTTCTCTCAATGGTTTAGATGGATTATTGGCCGATATTAAAGGGCTAGAAGCCATTGGAGAGCTAGCCGAACTAGGACAAATGGGAGTAGTAGCCACAGCAGCTTCAGTAGGTGCAGCAACGGGTGTTTTAGCTAAAATTAAAAATTGGCTCAAGCCAGTGAAAAATATCTTTTCTAAAGTCAAAAGCAAATTCACTAAGGCAAAGCAAGTATCCAATACAATTACACAGCAAATACCATCCACTTCAGCAATGCAGACTATAGAACCAAATCAACACCAAGCTCCTCTGGTCAATCAATACACACCTACATTAGTGCATAAATCCAGGACTTATACTCCGCAAATTACGCCTTCAAACACATTCGCTCCACAAACTACCACACCAGGAAAAAAAGGATTGAGTAAGGGCGCAAAAGTAGGTATTGGAATAGGGGCGGTGGCCTTACTTGGTACGGGAGTTTACTTCGCCTTTCGCAAGAAAGAACCGAGTAAAGTCAAGCGTAGGTCAAGCACCAGAAAATCCCCTGTAAAGAAGACATTAGGAAGCATTGAGCTTCAATAAATAAATGTGAACCATAATTAAATTTTAGAAAACATGGCAGTTAAAAAAACAACGTCAAGAGGTAGATCAAGAGCTACTAAAATTGACTTTATGAAAGCTACCAACGACATAGGCAAGCCCATTGCTGCCGTCATGGGCTTTGGTAGTGGAAAGTATGTATTAAACAAGATAATGAAAAGTCCCACGGTAAGTGGCCTTTTGGGCACAGACATGAAAGGCTATGTAGCACCAGCAGCACTAGCCCTAGCAGCTCTTGTGGGACAACAATTCACTAAAAACGATTACATAAAAATAGGGCTCTATGGTGCAGCAGGTGCAGGTGTAGAATCTGTAATCAAAAAAGCAACAGGCAAAACTATCTTACAAGGTTTATCCGGATTACTAGGTGATGAGGTGGATGATGTTGTGGATGTAGACTACGAAGATGTAAGTGGTTTACAAGCTCTTAATCCTGTCACACAAGCCTTACCTGCAGCAGACATTGATATTGAGCGAGAAATAGAAGCTTCGGTATCAGGAGCAGCATCTGATTTCTCCATGAGTGATGACCCAATAGGTAATGCCGTTGAGGATTATGGCATGAGTGATGAGCCAATGGGTAAATCATCTTATTCAGGTCAGGATGAACCAGTAGGTAAGATTCAAAATATTGACCCGGATAGCATGGATGTAGATGTGTTTGCTGGGGATATGATGGCTTCCTAAGCATAGCAAAAAGTAACAATTAAATTAATTATTAACAGGCTATTGAGCCGCAAAACAAATTTCATGGCAGATATTAATGAGCAAAATGATTTGTACCCATCAATGGAAGATATTGAGGGTTTAGAAGAAGCGATTCTCGATAAAGAGGAAGAAGCGATTGAAAAAGAAGAAGACCAGGATGATGCCACCGAAGGCATTGGTGAATTAGGTCGTTCTAGACGTTGGAAAAGAAGAAGAAGTCGCAGAGGGCGCAGACGAAGTAGTCGTAGACGTTCGGCACGTAGATCGTACAATGCAGGACAACGAAGTACGGCTGTAAAAACAGGTTTAACCAAAAACTTGACCTCAAAAGGTCAGTTTGAGTTACGCAGACAGCAGCTTCCACCAGAAATTCAAAAGGCCTTAAAGGATGCACGTATGCAAACGGTGGATACCGCAATTTACACTGTTAAATCAATTAAAGACAAGTCTGATATTGATTTGATGGAGGCATCGGATGATAAAAAGGCTGGACGTACCAACCTGAATCGTGCCCAATTGGATTCTGGTAAGTATTTCTTATTAACCGACATTGTATTGGAGTACGCTCATGGTGCATCGGAAGAAGATAACGACCCGGCAGACTTTTCTTTTGGGCAGTTCGCTTTACCTCCGGCCATCTTGAATGGAACATTCGAAATGACGTTGGGTACTAAGGTCATTGTACCTGAAATCTCATGTGCAGTATTCGATGATACTGATACTACCAAACGTAAGTTCCAATACAAGCTTTCTAATCCTAAATGGTTAAAGCCATCTATGGATATTACACCAAAGCTGAATATGCCAAAATCGGTATCGGGAGATAAGGTTTATAACCCAGCCGTTAAGGTTACGTTATTGGGAACCATTACAGAAAAGGCGTAGTCTTTCATTTTTGATATACCATAATCGTTGGGGGAGGTTTACTTCAGGTTTACTTTAAGTTTGCTTCCCCCTTTTTTCAACATACAGTCATGGAGAAACAAGATAACAAAGTACGCAAGCTTCAGGTCATCAAATTTGAAGTGAAGAAAGGTGAAACCTTTGAGTTTAACGGAAATACTAAAACCGAGCATGACCGTATTACAGGTTTCTTTTTACGCTTATCAAATGCAGAAGCATTGCCTGGTTCAACATTCCGCATGTGGCTCGATGATGTAGAAGTTATTCCGGATGATACAGAGGTAGCCATTGCACACCACAGTGCCGAAATGAGTATAAGTGATGTAACATTTCCTGTGGATGAAAAGGCAAAAAATAGCCCTGTGCGCATCATCTATAAAGATGATAGCGAGAACTTAGCATCTAATGATAGCTACTATGTTCGTGTTTACCTACTTGCCATCCAAAATAAGAAGAAGTAAGCCCTTAATACTCCTGAAATGAAAAGATACCACGTCATAAAAAAGCGATCAGAAAACAATGAGCACCTGAACGAACAGGACTTGTTACCAGCATCTTGTAAACTCATTACAGGGATTGCAGTGATAACAACAGTTAAGAAAGAATCAGCGCCCATTGATACTGCAATTTCATTAGCCTTTCCACAAGGCTTGATTACACGTTTATTGGCTTCTGAAAGTGTAGCTAATCTCTTTTATTCATATATGCGAACACGTCCAACCTTGGGTGAGAGTAAAGCCTTTTTTGAAAGTGATATACTACCTCAAATGGTCAATGTAATAGTTGGAGGTATTAAATATCCGTGTTTAAATGATAGCCAGCAGCATGAGTTTAGTACCAAACTGAATGACCTATTAATGGGAGGTAGCAACCAACCAGAGATAGATTGGGAACAACGCTTTGCTGAATTAATTACAGAATACAAAACAACGCTTTATACATTTCTAACTAGTACCTATGGCGCATTTGGTTTCGATCCGGAACTACATCTAGATTCTTCCAATGTGGATGTGCTATTTCAAACTCCGCTATCAAATCGAAGTAATGCCTTTGATCAGATAATCAATAAGGTATATTACATGATCCAAAGTAATGGTTCAAGTGATAGTTATTCAACGGTCTCGAAACACATCAATACCTATGGTAATTCTATGCTACAGGATTACGACAGCAGGTATAATGAGCTTCAGGAGGAAAAACAGGTCTACGAGCAGACGGAAACACAAGGACTTGCGCATTATTTATTTGCACAAGTGAACATCTTTGAGTTAGGAAAACAATTAGAAAGCCTTGCTTATGCAGAGTGTATAGCCCAAGAAACACTATCGTTTATCTATCAAAATAAGAATGGTTTATTTGTTCGTCCAGTGCAGAAGTACCAACGCCCAGAGGCCTATGAATGCGGTAGTTTGAGTCTGCTTGTTAATGGCAATAGTTTCTTACTCCGAGATTATACACTCACAGCAAATAGAGCGGTTAAATACCTATCCAAAGAACTCATATCATTTAGTGAACCTCTGGAAGTAAACAGTAGCATTCATACAGTTTATAAAAGCAATATGAAAAGTGGAGTAGAGCCATTGAGTATACGAATTTACATTCAGTATGAAGATTTTAAGCAGACACAGGCAGAGGTTGAAATCAAAAAAGAGGAGACCAAGCTATGATGAATACCAGCGAACTGCTACATACCATTGCCAAAGACCGCATAGAAGGACTTCGAACAATAGATAGCTACCAATTAAAGCCTGTGATGATAACAGTTACTGCAGCTAATCATAGCATTGATTTAAATAATGATATGTGGATTCTGAATACCAAAGCAATTCCAGGGCATATCGAGGAAATTGAAATGGTAAGTAGCGATAATGTATTTACGGCCACCCCCGAAGAATACGATTTTATGGATGAATTTCGATTCTGTGTTTTTACCGATTATATAGATATCAAGACCATCGCAGAAATATTCAAGCCATATCGCTTAGAGTTTGTAAAAATTATTCCCCACCGAAACCCACACAGTGGGCATTAAAAGCATTACATCATGTTGGATTACAGAGAGCAAATACAAAGCATATATGAGTTTATCAAGCGTTCAGAGGTGGAACAGAAATATCCTTACGCTTATGAAATATATCTGATTACAGGCATTGACGAAACGGCACTGACATCCAGAACAGCTGGTACGGAGATGTTTAATAGTGATATTGAAAAAGCCATTGAAAAGGCCAAACAGGCACATGGCACATTGCGAGTTAATGTATATGGAGGTAAGAGCCATAATGCCAAACATATTAATGACTATACTATCAACATTAGTGGACTATTAAACCCACCAAAGGAGCCATTGGAAAGAGGGGATATACAAACCATAGTGCAACAAGAAGTTGAGAAACAACAAATCCAAAATAAGACAGATGGCCTAGGCGAAATCAATGGCTTGTTGGGTTTGATTACAGGCGAAAACGAACAGGCAAAGGGTAAGGTTCAAAGCTTATTTGGACTGTTTAATGCCTTATCTGGTAATAACAAAGAAGTAGAAAGAATCAGCTATCAAAAGCAGCTAGATGACTTCAAGTTTGAAACACGATATACAAACCTGGAAGAAAGGTTTGAACGCTTACGCAGCGAGAATGCTGAGTTACGTGCAGAGAAAGACCGCTATTATGGTGAAAACAAAGAACTAAAAACTGAGAAGGCAGAGCTCGAAAGTCGCTTAGCAGGATATGCTCCCAATGAAGTGATGAAACGAGTTGCCACAGGTGCTTTAGTAGGAATTGGCTCACGCATCCTTACCAATAGTCCTAAAACAGCAGAGTTATTGGGGCTTTCAGCAGAGGAACTCAAAGGTGCTTTAGGAATGGTTGATGAGAGTTCAGAAGAATCAGCATCTGTTCCTGAAACAGATATTGAGATAACCGATATGGGCTCAGCCAACTCCCCAGAGGATCAAAAGAAGGCTGAGATCATTAAAAACTTAGCCGATGCACTAAGGACTTGGGAACTACAAGAGGTAGCAAAAATCGCAAACATTGTTGGATTGTGTCTAGATAAAGCAGAGCTGATCAACCAGACGCTACTATTTCTAAATAAAGCAGTAAGCGGGGTATCTCAAACCGGAGCGGTAGAATTAGAAAACGAAGATTAAACAATTAAATCACATACGATTATGAGAAAGTTTAAAGTAGGAATAACCATTGAAGCTGATAGAACAGAAACAGTTAAGCAAGTTGGAAATCTAATTCAAAATGCAGTTGATAAAGTGGAACAAGAGGATATCATCAAGCTTCTTAGTAAGGTCGCTAAGAATCCAAAGATTGTAAAAACAGCATTGCGATACATTTAAAGTAAGGTTATGGAGTTGGATAAGGCGAGTAAATCAGCATTCATAGGTACAGGTATTCGACTAGGTATTCCCGTTTTAGCATTGGGTATCGGAGGTTTTCTGATATATCGTGCACTTAAAAAACGTAGGAACCCTGATGGCACATCTGCTAGTGTTGCGCCATCTATGAAGAAAATGGAGATCAAGCAGCAAAACCTGAGTATTTCACCATCGGATGCAGCCTTATTTGCCAATACCCTTTATGGAGCAATGCTTGATTTTGGTACAGATGAAGCGACCATTTACAGCACGATCGATAAAATCCAAACTAAAGATGATATGCTACTAGTGATAAAAGCATTTGGATTAAAGATGTACTTATTGGGTGGTCGAGCAGCTCTTTTGGGGCAGAACCATAATCTCATTGGATGGCTTCGATTTGAGTTAAGCGAAAAAGAGATAGCCAAAATAAAGCCAAAGTTTGAAGCCTGGGGAATCCCTCTCTAAAAACACATTAAACTATGAGAGCAACTAATAAGAAGATATTATTTATTTCGGGAGGGGTGTTAACCACCGGGGCAATAGTGACAAGCATTTTACTGATTCGCAGAAGAAACAGGCGTAAGCGTGGACTATTGCCCTCAGGTGGTTATAACAACAATCCTGCAAATATTCTGACCACAAACACTAATGCTTTACCATCAAATTTCAAGAACTGGAATGGTGGTAATACCTATCTCTTAGCCATGCCCAGAGGCATTCGTAATAACAATCCTGGAAACATGATTCAAAGCAACAGTAAATGGCATGGGAAACTATCAAAGGCACAAAATAAAGACCGACGTTTTGAGATGTTCATAGCACCGGAATATGGTGTGAGAGCTATGATTAAACTTTTGAAGAACTATATGGGCAAGGGGTTCGATACGGTTGAGAAGATTGTCCATCGATATGCACCAAGCTTTGAGAATGATACAAAAGCGTATATAAATGCTGTTTGTAAAGACTTAAAAGTGCAACCAAAAACCAAATTACTAACCACAAAAAACACCCTTCAGCTTTTGGTTTTCTCAATGGCTAAGGTTGAAAATGGAAAGAGCTATATCTCTCCACAACTCTTTGAACAAGCCTATTCAATGATTTAGAAACTTATAAGATTTACAAATGAGTACTATAAAGAAATTCAAAGGAGGCGTACCTCCAACACTAAGAAATGGCGAGTGGGCAACCAATGGTAATTACGCTTATCTGGGTATGCCCTTTGATGAGTACAAGGTGTTCCAGGGCATTTTTGATTTAAGTGAATCTCAGTCGGTTTCAGGTTTTGATTTTGAACCTGAACAGAAAGGTTTTATCATAAAAAAAGATACGCCTTTTTCACAGATTGTAGACTTAATCAACTCATTGCCCAAGGCTTTGAAGTATAACGATGATGATGCAACCAGTATTAATCTATTGTTTGAAGATAGTCCTTACATGGATGATACAGGTGCTAGAATTGCATTTCGTGATTTTGCATATACCATCAACCTAAAGCCCTTGGCAGCCGACAATAACGTGCTATTCAATATAGACAACGCTTTCTTGATTAATAATAGTAACGTCAATTTTGAGCTAATCAATTTTCAGTACCCTGCTTCAAAAGGAGCTTTGGAACTCTTTAATAGCTCAGCTACGCTTTCCGAGTGTGGTTTTGAGGCCAAACAAGATGTTACTGCAGGAGATATTGTATTTAAAGATTTGGGATTGAACAGAATTGTGGTAGTTAAACCATCGTTCAAGATGGAAGCCAACAATGCAGGGAGCATCTTTGATGTGATAGAATCGGGAACTACAGCTAATTTGGTTAATCCACAGCTCTCAGACGCTGCTTATGCACCACGCACCGCAGCAGGGCTTCTGAAAGGCGGTATTATCATTATTGGTAATGCAAATAACATTAAGCCAGCTGGAGAAGATGCTTTACAAACAAGCCCAACATCAAACGAGCATGGAGGTATCGAGATACGTACCACTTTTGCCGATAGTATTAGTGGTTCTGTTACAGGTATTAGCTATAACGACCTTGCTGATAAACCTGATTTAGCTTATAAAGCCGACTTGGTTGATGGGCAAATACCATCTTCACAGTTACCATCCTATGTTGACGATGTTTTGGAGTTTGCAACACTCACTGATTTCCCCGAAAGTGGAGAAACAGGCAAAATATATCTCGATAAGGAAAAGAATAAAACCTATCGTTGGAGTGGTTCAGAATACATTTTCGTTGGTAATGCACTTGAATTGGGTGAAACAGAAACGACAGCACATCGAGGCGACCAGGGTAAAGTAGCCTATGAACATAGCCAGGCTGACCATGCCCCATCTGATGCGACTAAAGGTGCAGATTGGAATGAAAATGTAAGTAATAAACCCACAACTATATCTGAAGATCAAGCCACAGCCATTGAAGCAAATACTGCTAAACGTAGTTATCCACAAACGGATGAAGACAAGTTATCTGGTATCGAAGAAAATGCCACTAAAGGTGCAGATTGGCAGGCGAATGTGAGTAATAAACCGACTACTATATCAGAAGAGCAAGCTACAGCTATTGAGGCCAATACAGCAAAGCGTTCTTATCCTCAAACGGATGAAGATAAGCTTTCAGGCATTGAGGAAAATGCCACTGTTGGCGCAGATTGGCAGACGAATGTGAGCAATAAACCAACTACCATATCCGAAGATCAAGCTGCAGCAATAGAGGCGAATACAGCTAAGCGTAGTTACCCTCAAACTGATGAAGATAAGCTTTCTGGCATTGAAGAAAATGCCACTGTCGGTGCGGATTGGCAGACGAATGTGAGCAATAAACCAACTACTATATCTGAAGATCAAGCCACAGCTATTGAGGCCAATACAGCAAAACGTAGCTATCCTCAAACAGATGAAGACAAGCTTTCTGGCATTGAAGAAAATGCTACTGCAGGTGCAGATTGGAATTCTAATTTGAGTAATAAACCCACTACCATATCTGAAGATCAAGCCACAGCCATTGAGGCAAACACTGCTAAACGTAGTTACTCTCAAACAGATGAAGATAAGCTTTCAGGTATCGAAGAAAATGCCACTGTTGGTGCAGATTGGAATTCTAATTTGAGTAATAAACCCACTACCATATCTGAAGAGCAAGCTGCAGCTATTGAGGCAAACACTGCTAAACGTAGTTACCCTCAAACAGATGAAGATAAGCTTTCTAGTATCGAAGAAAACGCCACTGCCGGAGCTGATTGGAATTCCAATTTGAGTAATAAACCCACTACCATATCTGAAGAGCAAGCCATAGCCATTGAAGCCAATACAGCAAAACGTAGTTATCCCGAAACCGATGAAAACAAGTTATCTGGTATTGAAGAAAACGCTACTGCTGGTGCAGACTGGGAATTGAACATTTCCAATAAGCCAACGACAATAACGGAAGATCAAGCTACAGCTATAGAGGCAAATACGGCAAAGCGTTCTTATCCCGAAACTGATGAAAACAAGTTATCTGGTATCGAAGAAAATGCGACTGTTGGCGCAGATTGGCAGATGAATGTGAGCAATAAACCCACTACCATATCCGAGGATCAAGTAACAGCTATTGAAGCAAATACGGC
This sequence comes from Saccharicrinis aurantiacus, assembly GCF_947489045.1. NCBI lineage: Bacteria > Pseudomonadati > Bacteroidota > Bacteroidia > Marinilabiliales > Marinilabiliaceae > Saccharicrinis > Saccharicrinis aurantiacus. Next base: position 25,055 of record NZ_CANLCN010000023.1, on the reverse strand, counting down.
AAAGCGTAGCTATCCTCAAACTGATGAAGATAAGCTTTCAGGTATCGAAGAAAATGCAACTGCAGGAGCAGATTGGAATAGTAATCTTCAAAATATACCGGACTTTCTTAAAAAGTTCGTCGAAATCTATGCCGATTCAGGCATTTTATCTGGTGAAGATTGGGAAACCAAACTAACTGAGCTATTAAGCTTTCAGATAAACTTCATGAAGAATTTCGTGGAAGCAGATGTGGACAGCTTTTCTGTAGATGTTGCTGGCAATAACCTGAAGCTCACATTTAAGGATGATAGCGATAAAACCATTACACTTCAATAAGCATTGGAATGGATAAAAAGGGCTACATATCAAGGGTTCGTAAGGATTTGCGCAATGCACATAAGCACTCTAAAACCACTATTGAGAAGATTGCCAAGGGTTTTGGTATCACCAATAAAAATTTGGTGAAAGAATATACCGAGTTGGCCATAGTTCTTAATGCAAGAGAGATCGCACATGATGCTTCGCTCAATACCTACGAAAAATATCTTGCTATTGTAGCTCTTTACCAATCACAAGTTAACCTATCCATGCGCACCAGCATGAGCGTGTTGATGCAGCAGTATTCCACACCAGCACCCATTTCGTTCCTGGCATCAAGTTATGTGCGAAATCCTAAACAAGAAGCGCTGTATTTAGAACCATCAGCAGGCAATGGATTATTGACCATTGCACTTCCATACCGCAAGACTTTTGTGAATGAATTGGATGATATTCGGCTAGATAATTTAAAGGAACAACCCTTTGCCAAAGTAAGTCATTGGGATGCCTTAAAACCGCCTTTTGCGTATAATAAAAAGTTTGAAGGAGTGCTGACCAATCCACCTTTTGGAACGCTTTCAGAAGCCATGCTTTTTGGCAAATTTAAGATCAAACGCTTGGAACATGCCATGGCATTAAATGCCCTCAGATGCATGAGAGATGATGGAAAAGCAGCCATCATTATAGGTGGTCATACCTCATGGGATAAACAAGGCAGAGTGTCTGCAGGCAACAATCGAATCTTCCTAAATTACCTCTATCATTTTTACAATGTGGAGGACATTATTCCGATCGATGGTAAAAAATTATACTCCCGACAAGGGACGTCTTTTAACACCAGATTGATACTTATTGATGGTGTAAAATTGAAGCCTGGAGGTGCAGCTCCACTGAAAAATGAGTTGCATAATACTATAGTAAATAGCCATGAGGAACTTTGGGAAAGAGTAAAGCTTCAGAAGTCACCACAAACCTCAAAAACAAATAAGAAGAGTAGTGTCCTGATTAAAGCAAAAGCCATTCGCATTAAACAAAAACAATTGACTCAGTTACTTGAGCCCCAAAACTACGAAGTACTGCATTTTGACGTTTTGACCCATTTAAATAGCCTAAAAGGAGTCTATGATGTGAAGAATTTGTTTGAGAACCCCAATAAATATGGGGATGTGGTTTCTCATTTCTCGCTAAAATATGCACGAGAAGATCAATGGAATTTTGAAACAGCTCGCTTTGTAATTACATGGAATCAGTTAAGACTTTTTATCCCGGATTTTGGTTACAGAACATTGCCAGATACTGAAATTAAAAACCTAGTGACTCATCTAAAAGTAGGATTTCCGCTACTGTTTAAACCCCTTACGTAATATGAAAAACGGTAGTCAATACTTATTAAAACTTAAATCAAAAGCCATTGTCATTAGGCAAAAGCAGTTATTCTTAGGTGGTACTCCTTCGGATAAACAGCTACGCATTTTGGTAGCTTGTGAAGAAAGCCAGGTTGTCACAATCGCTCTTCGTAAACAAGGACACAAAGCGTATAGCTGTGACATTGTTCCAACAACAGGAAATCATCCTGAATGGCACATTCAAGATGACGTATTGAATCAACTTAATAAAGGTTGGGATATAATGATAGCCTTTCCACCGTGTACCTACCTTACAGTTTCTGGTAATGCATGGATGCACGACCCTCTGCGACAAAAGGAACGTAAAAAGGCATTGACTTTTATCCGCAAACTGATGAAAGCTCCGATAGATAAAATAGCTATTGAGAACCCAGTTGGCGTTATCAGTACAGCAATACGCAAACCAGACCAAATTATACAACCCTATCATTTTGGAGATAATGCTAAGAAAACAACCTGTCTTTGGCTCAAAAATCTACCTCTATTAGTTCCTACAAAGATTATTGATGAGAACAAACTAGAGTACAAGTATTGGTATGATAAAAAGAAAAAAAGTTGGCGTAGACAGCCACTTTGGTATTACAAGGCAAGAGAATTATCACCCGATGAGAGACGTAGGGTAAGAAGCAAAACTTTTCCAGGAATTGCCAATGCAATGGCAGACCAATGGACAGCCAAAAATATTCATTCAATAGCAGTATAGTATGAAATCAGATATTAAAATATGCAAAAGCAACATTGCCATTAGGTTTGGAAGTGTTCCTCCTCAACATATATCGACAAGGCTTATTGAATTAGGTTTTAAAACGACCAACAACAAGACCTTTATTCGTACTCAAAAGCTCGCTCAAAACGAACATGAGTACTTGCAAGGCATGTTGGGTGTTCAAGGTTTGGGTATGGCTTATATTCCTGCAGCGGAGAAAGGATTTATCCTGGATACTACCGTTCCTGATTCCATGGGGCACGAAATGCATATCGCCATCCGCAAAATCAAAAAAAGCATAGGGATGCCACTCTTCGATTTTGTGGCTGAGAAGCTGGATTACGAGAATGAGAATTTGGTTAAATCTCTTTCGTGTGAACAGATCGATGCGGTATCCTTAGCCATCTACAATATCGAAAGTCGCAAGCAAGGTATTATCGTAGGTGACCAAACAGGAATCGGAAAAGGAAGAACGGCAGCAGCTCTTATTCGCTATGGCGTGAAAGCCGGATTACAACCCATATTCCTATCGGAAAAACCCAATCTGTTTACCGATTTGTATCGTGATTTATCAGACATTGGAAGTTCCACATTAGTACCATTTATAGTGAATGCCAAAGAGAGCAAAACCAATATCAAGAATAAGAATGGCGATATCATTTATAAAGCACCTGAAAAACCAATGCAGGAGCGCATCATAAAGGATAAAAGCATCCCGAAAAACTACAATTTTGTTTGTGCGACTTATTCTCAATTCAATCAACCCAAGAAACCCGCCAAACAACAGTTTTTATACGCAGCAGCCAAGAATAACATCATCATAATGGATGAAGCCCACAATGCTTCGGGCAGCTCCAATACTGGCGAGTTTATGCAAGATGTATTGCGCCAAACCAAAGGCGTTTGCTTCCTGTCTGCTACCTTTGCCAAACGACCAGATAACATGCCCATCTATGCTCAAAAAACATCCATGAGTGATGCCAATATGAGCAAAGAGGATTTGGTGGAAGCAATCACAAAAGGCGGTGTAGCACTACAAGAAGTACTAGCAGCCCAATTGGTGTCTGAAGGACAAATGATCAGGCGTGAACGCTCTTTTGAAGGTGTAGAAGTAAACTACATCGAACTGAAGGAAAAAGCCAAAGAACAGGCTGATATTGCCGATAAGGTTACTTCTATCATTCGTGATATAATAGGATTTCAGGAGAAGTACATCAACAAGCAAGTTAATGAATTGGATCAAATTGCTGCAGCCGAGGGAAAAGAAGTGGAAACCCGAAAGGGAACCAGTAAAGCAGGTGTGGATAATATCCCGTACTTCTCTAAAGTATTCAATGTAATCAACCAATTGCTGTTTAGTTTGAATGCTTCTGATGTGGCCGATCACGCCATTAAACGATTAAAGGAAGGTAAGAAACCCATCATTGCATTTGCCTCCACCATGGGAAGCTTCTTGGAAGCCATGGCCAAGCCTGATGATGTGATTAATGGCGATTTTTCGACTGTACTAGAGAAAGGATTGGATTCAGTATTGCGTTACACCGAAAAAGATATTGATGGTGAAACAGAAGGTAAAACCTTTAATGTATCTGATTTGTCAGCAGAAGCTCAATTAGCTTATCGCGATATCATCAAACGCATTGAGCTGGCTTCCACAGGGATTACTATCAGTCCTTTGGATTTAATTATACAGAAGATTAAGGAGGCTGGATTTACAGTTGGCGAAGTCACAGGACGTAAGTTATCGGTTCAATACAATTCCACTAAAGCCAAGAATACGACAGCACTAGTACTCAAACGAAAAAAGGAGAATACAGCCGATTTATTTCGACAATACAACGATAATGAGATTGATTGTCTATTGATCAATCAAAGTGGTTCAACAGGAGCTTCGGCACATGCTATTGTTACCGATAAAGTGCCTGCAGATAAGGTTAAGCAACGTGTGATGGTGATTCTACAACCAGAACTCAACATCAATACAGAGATTCAAAAGCGAGGACGTATCAACCGAACTGGGCAAATATTAAAGCCCATCTACGATTATATTATTTCGTCCATCCCAGCTCAAAAGCGTTTTATGATGATGCTCAAAAAGAAGCTGAAATCATTGGATGCCAATACTACATCGAACCAAAAGAGCAGTAAATCACAATTAGAATCGGATGACTTCCTGAATAAATATGGAGATAAGGTGGTACGCCAGTATATGATGGAGAATCCGGAGCTCAACAAAGCCTTGGATAATCCACTCAAATTTGAAGGCAAAGAAAGTGATGAAACACCCTCCGAAGGAGATGCCTCAAAGGTTACAGGACGTGTGGCTGTGCTCTCGGTTAAGGAACAAGAGAAGTTCTATGGCGAAGTGATAGAGCGCTATAACGATTATATCGACTACCTCAAACAATCGGATGAATACGATTTAGAAGTCGAAGTGCTGAACCTAAAGGCAGCATCCAAAGAAAAAAACGTTGTGATTGCTGGTAAAGGAGGGCGTTCTGTTTTCGGTAATGATACCTTTTTAGAAAAATGTGAGTGTAATGTATTGAAGAAACCATACACCAAAACAGAACTTGATAAACTGATTAAGAAGCAACTTGCTAATCAGCACCCAGACTCGATTACAGATGGAATAATTAAGGTACATGACAAGTATGTAGAGCATAAGCTAAAAACGGATATCAATGCTTTAGAACTTAAGTATAAAGAACTATTGGATGGCATTTCCGAAGAAAAAGGATATCAGAAAATACCTGTCTTTGAGAAGCATCAACGCATGCAATATATCACCGACAGAGAAGATGAAATTATACAAGCCAAAAGTCTAGAGACTACCCGAATTCAAACGCAAAGCGAGAACCGAAAATCATATTTAAATGGATTCTTCCGCTTCTTTCAAGTCGGGCATGGATATTTTTATCCAGCGCTTAGTTTTGAGAGTGATAGTAGCGATAATTCCTATTGTATATTCTTGGGTTTCGATATCAATGCTAAACGCAACAATCCCTATGCACCATCAGCTGTAAAGCTTCGCTTTGCCATAGCTGATAGTCGTAAATACATTGTATTGGCCTGTTCAGGAGATACGGCCAAAGAAATTGAACGAATCCAGGCACGCAGTTTTCAGTTATCGACTTCCCAAAAGGAAAATCTAATTGATAGATGGGATGAAGCGATAAAAGACTTTACTCTGGACCGACAAACCAGATACATCGTTACAGGAAATATACTGCAAGGCTCAGCGGACTTTTCGGGTAAGCTCGTGAGCTTTACCACCAAAGGCAAAGGCGTTCAAAAAGGCATTTTAATGTCAGAAGCATGGTCTCCAGAGAATGCAGATAACAAAGCCAATAGTTATGTAGTTGCACCCATAGCCAAGCTTCAAAAGCACATTCTAAGCCTTAGAAATAGCGCCAGTATCACCACAGAAAATAAGATCACGATTACTCGCCATTTCGATGATACCTTCAAAATCATCATGCCCAAAACCAAGAGTCACATCCCTATTTATACAGATAAGGAAGTGCTGAAGCTATTACAGAACACACGAGATGGTTTTGAGATGATTTCAGGTAATATGAAGGCATCAGTGAGCACAGAAAAGATGCCCAAACTGATCAAGTTATTGGGAGAACGATTCAGCCTATCTGTAAAAGTACCTCGCTATTATTTTGAAGAGTTTCTGAAAAGTGGCTCAAAACGAAGCGATAGTATCGATAGCCTTACCAAAGAGGCCATGCAAATGTTTGAAACGGATAAAAAGGCCTTCCCTCAAAAGCTGGCCAAACAAAAACAATCAGCAACTAAAGGCAAAAAGGTAAAGCTTGATACAGGAAAGCAATTGAAGCTTGTGAAGCTTCGAGCCAAAGCCATTTTGATAATGCAGAAGCAAATGAGCAATGTAGCCGGACTAGGTATGCATCCTAAAATTAAGACACTACTATGAGTCGAACTACAAAAATAAGCTTACGTACAGACCTTTTCCCTGAACTCAAGGGTATTGATGATGATGTGGAAAAAGCCTTGCAGGACAAGCAAAAGAACCGTGTTTTTAAAGATGCTGGAAAGCGTGTGCATGGCTCTCGTAAAGAGCAAGCCATGTACAGCAAACTCATTGGCAGTAAGGATTTAAATAATATAGAACAGGATGAAGCAACAGCCATTGAATTAATCAAAAAGGATAAGGTTTTTCCTAAGATTGATGCTCAAATAGAAAAGGAAAATGGAACGGACTCGGGTTGTGCATTTTTGAAATCGAAGATTCGCCAGGCATATCCAGCAAAGCCTTATCTGAATACAAAAGAATCGAGGGCACAGTACGTTAAAATGGCAGAAGCAATCCATGAGGTACTAAGCGAAGCTATTGTTATTGATGATTTGAAGAAGCTATATACCATAGCAACAGACGAACAAATTGTTCCGAGAACTGATTTTACAATGCTTTTTGGTAAAAAGTTAAGGAATATCGTGAGTGTAATTTATGGCTATTCGAGTGGTGTTGGTGTGGCAAAGAAAACACTTACTGAGGCTCGTCAGTATTCAGGTGTGAGCAAAGAAACGGCTGCACCTCTTTATCAGAACCTAAAATCTTATTACGATAAGCTCATTGAAAAACAACAAAAGTGCATTGATTCAGCAAAACAGATTATCTCATCGGCAGATTTAAAAAGTCATAAATATAGTGATCTAACTTTTAGAGGTGGTATGCTTTCAAGTATGAATAGCATTCCAGAATACGTGAAGTATGTGGAGTCGGTTTGTACTCGCTTTATCAATGATTACAAAAGGGAATTTGATACCAAAAAGGAGCTTTTTCCATACAAAGAATTCAAACCCGATTGGTCATGGTCAGATACCAATCAAAAAAGAAAATCAGAAGGCAATACAAAGCCCAAAATAGCAGCCATACCGCTTAGCTATATTAAACGCACAGGTGGTTTATTCATAGAGAATGCAGATGAACAGATAGTTATAAATAAGCTACATTTTAAATCGATTACCCTTGGAAACTACGTAAAGGACAATGAAGCCCAGGAGCACATACGACATTTTGTAGCATCCATCGTTGATTTATGCGAGATATTGGATATTGATTTGAGTATAAACCAAAAGCTGGCCATTGGTTTTGGAGCATTTGGACGAGGAGGTAAAGCCATGGCAACCTATTATCCAACTCGGCAATTGATTAACCTCACCAAACGCAATGGAGATGGTTCTGTGGCGCACGAATGGGGACACTTTTTCGATCACTATCTAAATGAATTTGGCTTGAGTAGGTTATCACTATTGTCGGAGACTACCTACGATTTAATACTGGAGAAATTTGGTCGGAATAGAACGTATCTAAACAATTCAAAGAAATCATTTCGTAAGGCTTATTTCATAAGCACTCTGGCATATATAATAGAAACTGGAGTCACACAGACATCATTCCATAAAAGCATGGCAGCGTTGGTGAGTATGTTGCGTTTTGGCTACAATCATGAAGACAAATCATTGATAAGTTTTACAGATGCACACAGCCAAGAGAAAAAATCAACCGATAGCTACTTGTATCACTATTCCAAACAACAAGGTTCATATTGGAAGAATATGGCTGAACTGTTTGCCAGAAGCTTTGAATGCTACATCTACGATAAGCTGAAGGAAAAGAATCGGGAGAATAATTACTTGGTATCTGGAGGAATGTTTGCTCATCCAGTTTACCCCCAGGGAAAAGAGCGTTCCTACATCAATAAGTGTTTCGACAATTTGATAGAAGCAGCAAAGGTACAATTTAAGCTCAAGTCCTTTACGCCATTCACCAAACAAAGAGCAGATGAATACATCGATTTGACTGAGAAAGGCAGTGTAAACAAAGGTGTAATTGTGGGAACAAATCGAAAACTAGCTCTTGCTAAGATAAGAGCCAAAGCCATCCGCATAAAGCAAAAACAAGCCCTTACCAAATGAAGCGAATAATTAATAGTCTACTAAAACGTAATACAGATAGATATGAAACTTACAATAAAGAACTACAAAGAAGCCACTAAAGGAATTGATTTTAAGAAATTACCAGAGGTTGCTCAGGAAGCCCATAAGGAGTTTGATTCATTTGCCGATTTCTACAATGAGGATAAGGATATCAAAGAGATGTTGGATAATCACTTTAAGATTGTAGAACCCTATCTAAAGGATGCAGCAAAGAAAACAACAACATCAACAAAAACAGCTGCTAAAAAGTCTAACACTAAGACTCAAAAACCAGCTAAGAAACCAGCTGCAAAAAGAACTGAAACTAAGAAGGCAAAAGCACCTAAACAAGCCCAACGGAAAGCCATTGAAGTGGATTTAATGCCCATGGAGATAAAGATAATCAGGCGCTACCTGAATTTTCATAACAAGAGCGTTACCGAACGTCAGGTGTCACTTTTATATAAAGTTATTCAAAAGGCAGCTACAGAGAAAACCATCCGAAAAACAAGTAAGTACGCCTCAGAGATTAAAAGTATCAGCAATGATTTGATTAAGACCTATAAGGAAATGAATACCACATGTAAGTTTGAAGTTCCGTCTTCAATATATAGTAAACTTAAGGGAATAGTTGACAATTATGGTGTTACTCCAGCTGTTGCACTCATAAAACGTTTTATCAACCTGTATGGCAACATCACAAAGGAAAAAGCACAAAGACTACTCACTACCATTACCAATTCTCTGAAGAATGGAAAGGTAAAGCAATCTGAAAAGGAGTACGATCAAATTAAGAAGGTACAAAAGCATTTAAACGATTACCTGGAGAGTGATAAACTTTTGGTTACAAGTGTTCAGCTCAATGGCCTAAAAGGAATAGCTGGATTGGGAAAGTAAACACCACTACTCCATCGCCCAAAAGTAGTGGTACAAGAGTAAGGGCAACTAATCAACATAAGTCTATCTCCGTTTCACCAGACCAAGTGGTATCAGCAAGTGAATTGGCTCAAATGAAGTTTTCTACTTTACGCATTGACGGTAAGTTTGGTAAACTGCTCGGGCAACCTTACAGTCCATTTTATCTGATGATTTATGGTAAGCGCTTTAATGGGAAAAGTTCCGTAGCCATGCTTTTAGCTGATACATTGGTGAAATGTAAGCTTAGGGTGCTTTATATCTCCAACGAAGAAGGCGTAAAAGCCTCCCTTCAAGAGAAGTTATTGCGTTTAAATATCACGCAGCCCATCGATTTCGTGGAGGATTATAACCCGAAGCAATTTAGAGCATACGATGTGGTATTCTTTGATAGTACCCAAACCATAGGTATTAAACCTGATGATTTTAAAGCATTGAAGCGACAATTCCCCAATACATCATTTGTACTTGTATTTAAAGCCAATCGTGATGGTACATCAAAAGGCGGAAGCGACTGGGAGCATGATTGCGATGCCATTATGCACATCGAAAATCAATCAGCCACCATGGAGAAAAACCGTTTTCCACACGGCAGTAACGAAACCATTAAAATATTCTAATCATGGAAGAAATGACCATTAAATTTTATTGGGTAGTCATTGCTGCCTTTAGCTCATTAATAGTGGGTGTTTTGTCTTACATCATCCGAAATGCACTGGCAAAAAATGCGACCAAAGAAACGGTGGAAGCCAAAACAGACCTGCTTGAAAAGGACATAAAACACTTGGCAAAGGAACTGAATTTATGCGAAGGAAAGTTCGCCGTATTGCACAAACGCATATCCGATTTAAGGGATAGCTCCAAGGAAATATACGTGAGTAAGGAGCTATTCCATCAAACCATTAAACAGCTTAACGAAAAGCTAGATACCATACTAAAATTTGTAGAACGATGAGAAAACTATTTTCAAAACTAAGCAACGCAGGAGTTGCAAGCACACTAAAAGAAGGAACAAAATTGATAGATGAGATTTTCACCACCAAAGAGGAAAAGCTCCAGGGTAAAATGGAACTCTTTAAGATGGCTGTTTCAGACCGAAACTCAGCACGAAACATGTATGTCAAAGACAACTGGTTACAAAAGACCTTTGCAATCTTCTTCCTAGTTGCATGGTGTACTTTAACATTCGTGATGCTTAACTATTTCGTGTTTCAAACCATTGAGTTACAAGATTGGCAAATTGCCTTTATCAGCAGTATCAATGGGGGCATATCTACAAAACTAAGCACGATAATAGACTTCCTATTTGGGGGCTCAATAAGTGGAGTAAATGATGTAAAACTGAAATCTAAACGATCATGAAACATATAAAAACATTTGAGGAGCTTTTTGATGGCGCTATCAAGCACGAAGGATATTATGCCAATGTAATTGGAGATAGAGGAGGAGAGACCTATATGGGAGTTGCTCGAAACCTACATCCTGATTGGAAAGGTTGGGAATACATTGATGCCTACAAAGAGACCTATGGAAGTATTAAGAGGAATTTTAAAATAGATGTTCCGGAACTAACACAATTGGTTAAAGAATTCTACAAAACGGAGTTTTACCATCGATATAATATAGATAAAATTAAACATGGTTCTCTGCAAGAGATTATCTTTGATTGGTGTGTCAATAGCGGCCATTGGGGAGCTAGAGGTGTACAACGTGTGCTTAATCAATTCTTTGATGAAGACTTAAAGATGGATGGCATTATAGGTTTCAATACCCTGACGGCTATTAATATTCACGAGCCTAAAGATTTGTTTTGGGAGATTAAAAAAGCAAGAATCCGCTATTACCATAAAATAGCTAAAAAAGGTAAAAATCATTTGTTCCTAGAAGGTTGGTTGAAGAGGATAGGTAAGATTGATTTTGATGATTAGTTTCTAGCACCCCACCCCAGCTTTATTATTCATTTGAGTATATTTGTTTAAATGAAAGGCGAAATAGAACAGAAGTTATATCAAAGAAATATAAAACCAACTGCAATGCGAAAGTTGGTATACGAGGTATTGGATAAAAACAAGAAAGCATTAAGTCTTCACGAAATAGAACAGCAGTTCGATAACGTAGAACGTTCTACTATATTTCGAACCCTCAAAACCTTTCAGGAAAAATTACTAATCCATAGTGTAGACGATGGTACAGGAGCCGTAAAATATGCCCTATGTGATGAAGATTGTACTTGTGAACCTGACGACCTCCATGTTCATTTTTTGTGTAATAAATGTGGACATACGCATTGCTTAAAGGATATGCCTGTTCCTAAATTGGAATTACCCCAGGACTTTTCTTTTGAGAGTGCCAATTTCGTTGTGAAAGGCGTTTGTTCCAATTGTAAGTAATACTTTTGCAATACTGTTGCACGCCTTTCTTCCGTAGATTTGTATTATAAATTATATAACAAGAAAGATGGCAACTTATTTATTTTCATTCTACTGTGTTTTTTTAATCACACTTTTTATAGTACCAAGCTATATTACCTATAAACGAACAGGTATAAATCCCTTTAAGTTCACCAAGGAAGAGACTGCAATAAATTACGTGGGCAAAGCCTATAAAATCATATCAGCTTTTGCATTTGTAACAATTTCACTAAATGCATTTCTTCCTTCAATAATTCAATATTTAGTTTCAATTGAGTGTCTGGTATCAGACACAATTGTCTGGATAGGTTTTGGTTTAATTCACCTTGCATTCTTAATAATATTTATTGCCCAACGTAACATGGCAAATGAATGGCGTATAGGAATAGATAATGAGAACAAAGTCAATCTGATTACAAAAGGAATGTTTGGTATCTCTCGAAATCCTATTTTTCTTGGAGTAATCATCGTTTTTATCGGTCTTTTCCTAATTATTCCCAATGCAGTAACAGCAATAATTCTGGTTACAGGAGTATTAGTGATTCAGGTTCAAGTTCGCTTGGAAGAAGAATTCTTGTTAAACTCGCTAGGTGATGAGTACAAAGAATACATGAATAATGTTAAAAGATGGTTGCTATGATAAAATCAGAATATCACATATCTAAAATGGACTGTCCCTCCGAAGAAAATATGATTCGGATGAAATTGGATGGTATAAATGTTATTAAAAAACTCGAATTCGATATTGAAAACCGCAATCTTACTGTCTTTCATACCAAAGCGGATGAAGAAATTCTAAAACGGTTGGAAGCATTAAATTTTGGAGCAAAGTTATCTGGCACCGAAAATATTGATGAAAGTGAGGTTATACTGGAAAGTTCAGAAGTTCAGTCAAAACTCCTTTGGTCGGTATTGATAATAAACTTTAGCTTTTTCATTATTGAGATGACAACAGGTCTTATCTCAAAATCAATGGGGTTAGTTGCTGATTCACTTGATATGTTAGCTGATTCTTTTGTGTATGGATTAAGTCTTTGGGCAGTAGGTTCAACAGTTTTGCGAAAAAAGAAAGTAGCACGTTTAAGTGGATATTTTCAACTATCGTTAGCCCTTTTAGGGATTATTGAAGTAACCAGACGGTTTATTGGTTCTGAAGCTATGCCTGATTACCGAATAATGATTGGCGTTTCAATCCTTGCATTAACAGCAAATGCAGCCTGTTTATATATTCTACAGAAATCAAAAAGCAAAGAAGCTCACATGAAGGCAAGTATGATTTTCACGTCAAACGATATAATAATAAACGGTGGTGTTATTCTTGCGGGAGTATTGGTGTTGCTAACTCAGTCGAAATATCCTGATTTGATAATTGGTTCAATTGTTTTCTTGATTGTTGTTAGAGGAGCATTTAGGATACTAAAACTTGGGAATTGATAAAAATATAAATCAGTCTTAATTGTACCTTTACAAAATGAACTCAACAACTCTACATATAAGAAACATGGTCTGTAACCGCTGCATTAAAGTGGTTCAGGATGAGTTTGCAAAGTTGAATTTGGATATACAGGATATTGAACTAGGTAAAGTCAATGTTTCCCCACAGTTATCTGAGAAGAAAATTGAAGATGTTAGAAAAGTCCTTGACAATAATGGTTTTGAATTGATTGATGACAAAAAAAGTAAATTAATTGACCGTATTAAAACTATCATAATTGAAAAAATCCATTATTCTGAATCTGGCTTTGAATCAATAAATACTTCTGAATATCTTGCCAAAGAATTAGGACACGACTATTCATACTTAAGCAATTTGTTTTCATCGGTAGAAGGTATTACCATTGAAAAATATATCATCAACCAGAAAATTGAAAAAGTAAAAGAGCTTTTGGTCTATGATGAACTTACCTTAAATGAAATTTCATATCAACTTGGCTACAGTAGTGTTCAGCACTTATCCAATCAGTTTAAAAAGATTACGGGACTAACTCCTTCACACTTTAAAAAGCTAAAAGAGAATAAGCGAAAACCACTTGACAAAGTGTAATCCAAAAATGATATAACTCTTTTCCAAAATCGTGTAATATCTATCGGGTAGATACTTCCTTACTTTGTATTATAAAAAAATCAGAGCTATGGAAGTACAACAATATATTATCACTTTTCTAAACGATTTTGTTAAGATATTGAGCGAAATGTCTCCTTATCTTCTTTTAGGATTTTTCTTTGCCGGGTTATTATATGCCTTCATACCTCAAAAGAAAATCGAACGTTATTTTAATGGTAAACCCTTTAAATCTTCAGTATTAGCGTCCATATTTGGTATTCCTTTACCACTATGTTCATGTGGAGTTATTCCAACAGGAACGGCATTTTATAAAAATGGCGCATCAAAAGGAGGAACTGTTTCTTTTTTAATATCCACACCTCAAACAGGTGTAGATTCTATTTTGGCAACCTTCTCATTAATGGGACTGCCTTTTGCAATTATAAGAGTTTTTGCGGCATTGGTGACAGGAATCACAGGAGGATTAATAACAAGTGTTGTTACTAAAAATGAATCCGAAGAAAGAACTTTTCAGGAACAATCAGAAGAACATAAAACGTTCTCTCAAAAGATAATTAATGTATTCCGATACGGATTTGTTGATTTTATCCAGGATATATCAAAATGGTTGGTTATTGGTTTGGTATTGGCAGCGATAATATCGGCACTTATTCCGAATGAGTTTTTTGAATTATTAAATATGCCTCCCATTGTACAAATGCTATTAATTCTTGTGGTTTCAATACCGCTTTATATTTGTGCCACAGGTTCTATTCCATTGGCTGCCATACTTATTTTAAAAGGTATTAGTCCCGGAGCTGCATTTGTTTTATTAATGGCTGGCCCAGCTACCAATGCTGCAACAATAACCATGATTGGTAAAGTTTTGGGACGGAAAAGCTTGTTTACTTATCTGGCTACTATCATCGCAGGGGCTTTAGGTTTTGGATTAATCATTGATTACGCCCTTCCTGTACAATGGTTTACAGAAATAACACAACAACACCTTGGACATAATCATGGAGAGCATCTTAACTGGTGGCAAATTACGTCAGGTATTATACTAATTGCCCTTATTATCAATGGCTATATTCAGAAATATTTGAAATCGAAAAGCAATACAATAATCAACTTAAATAATAGTACAATGGAAATTAAAACAATTAAAGTAGAAGGAATGACCTGCAATCATTGCAAGGCCAATGTTGAGACAAACTTAGAAAAGCTTGACTTCATTACTAGTGCAAAGGTAAATCTGAATACAAAATCAGTTACTTTAGAAGGAGAAAATATAATAATTGAAAATGTCAAAGAATCCATAGAATCACTAGGTTATAAGCCTATTTAAAACATCAAGCATTTCTAATTTAGAGGTTAACGTCTTGTTAACGATGCTCTATAGTATAAACATTTAATCAATAATTCCGTTTCTTTGTATATAGGATAATAATAATGTTTAGAAGAATAATCCATATCGTCTTATCGGTTTTCCTAATGGTAGCTACCACAGGGATGACTTTCTCTATGCATTATTGTGGAGGTGAATACGTTTCCACATCCATAAATAAAGAAGCCAAATCATGTTGTGATGGCACAGGTGGATGTTGTGAAAACAAAACAGTTCATATTGAGGTTGAAGATGATTTTGTAAGTCCTGTGCAAATAGACAATACAAAAATTGCAGAGTTAGACGTACTGTTCCCTATTCTTTTCGCTTTACATTTTGAGCTGTTTCCTATAGAGAGTGAATCATTTGAAGTTTATACAGATACTTCTCCGCCTCCCACAATTCAAACACGCCTTTCTTTACTACAAACATATCTTTGTTAGCCATTTAATTAATTGATTTACAACTCGCTTTAATAGTTGAGTTGTATTGTTGCGCATTTTATTCGCCGAAACTTTTATTTATCTGCCGAAGCTCTTTAGCGTAGGCATGAATTAATTGAATGTTTATCAAATCCTTTTAGATATGTTGAACAATACCATAAAATTCTTTTTAGAGAATAAGTTGGTGACATTCCTGCTTCTCGTAATATTCATTGCTTGGGGTATTATTTCGTCACCATTCAGTTGGGAAACAGGATTTCTCCCTTCTGACCCTGTTCCTGTAGATGCTATACCTGACATTGGCGAGAACCAACAAATAGTATATACGGAATGGGCAGGTCAATCACCACAGGACATCGAAGACCAGGTGTCTTATCCTTTAACAACCGCTTTGTTGGGGATTCCAGGTGTACAAACTATCCGAAGTAATTCCATTTTTGGAGTTTCAAGTATTTACATCATTTTTGAAGAAGATGTAGAGTTTTATTGGAGTAGAACCCGAATACTTGAAAAACTCAATTCATTACCTGCCGGAACACTCCCCAATGGCGTAACACCATCTTTGGGGCCAGATGCCACAGCCTTAGGTCAAATCTATTGGTATACTTTAGAAGGACGTGACAAAAAAGGTAATCCAAACGGTGGATGGGACCCCCACGAGCTAAGAACCATTCAAGACTTTTACATAAAGTATGGACTAACCGCTGCTAAAGGTGTTTCAGAAGTTGCCTCAATTGGTGGCTTTGTGAAAGAATACCAGATTGACATTGACCCTAACGCAATGAAAGCGCATGGCGTTTCTGTTGGTCAAATCATGCAAGCTGTAAAAAAGAGTAATCTTGATATTGGAGCAAGAACCATTGAGTTTAATCGTGTAGAATATTTAATCAGAGCTTTAGGTTACATCAAGAGCTTAGATGATATTGAAAAAAGCGTTGTGAGCGTTAAAAACAATATACCTATTCGCATAAAGGATATTGCTAATGTGAGCTTCGGACCAGCTACCCGTAGAGGTGGATTAGACAAGGGAGGTGCTGAAGCCGTAGGAGGAGTTGTTGTTGCCCGATATGGTGCAAATCCTTTGGAGGTAATCAATAATGTAAAGGACAAAATTGAAGAAATATCACCGGGATTACCATCCAAAATTCTTGATGATGGCTCAGTTTCAAAAGTAACTATAGTACCCTTTTACGACCGTACAGGTTTGATAAAAGAAACGCTTGGAACACTACAAGAAGCCTTAACGCTTGAAGTTCTTATAAGTATCATTGTTATTATCATATTGGTACTAAACCTTAGAGCATCATTCCTAATCTCTAGTTTATTACCCATTGGTGTATTAATGACTTTTATTGCTATGCGTAGGTTTGGTGTCGATGCCAATATTGTTGCTTTATCGGGTATAGCAATTGCTATTGGAGTAATGGTTGATGTCGGGGTTGTTTTCACAGAAAATATAATCCGGCATGTCGAGAATATTGAGAATAAGGGTAAGAAATTACTCACTACCATTTATGACTCTACAGTGGAGGTTGCTCCGGCAGTAATTACGGCTTTAACAACAACCATAGTTAGTTTTCTGCCTGTTTTCGCTATGCAAGCAGCCGAAGGTAAATTATTTAAACCCCTGGCTTTTACCAAGACCTTTGCAATGGTATCAGCATTAATTATCGGTTTAACCATAATTCCTGCTTTGGCACACATTATCTTTTCAATAAAGATTGACAGGAAAAAAACGAAGCAAATCTTAAATATTGTATTAGTTCTTTTAGGTATTAGCTTCTTATTCTTTGGCAAAGTGTTTATTGCATTTGCAGTTGTAGGAATTGGGGTTAATAACCTATTGGATTACAAATGGTCAGAAGCTCGAAAAGAGTTTCCTAATTACATAAATATTGGAATAATAGCCATTATTGTTGTTTGGTTGCTTACAAAGGAATGGATGCCATTAGGCGCACAAAATAGTGATGCTTCGAACCTGATATTTACAGGTTTGCTAATAGGTCTTGTTTTAGCATTCATGCTATTGGTGGTTAAGTCGTATTCTAAAATATTAAATTGGGCATTGGCTAACAAAGCCAAATTTCTGAGCATTCCACTTGCCGTAGTTCTTTTTGGGATAGTAGCGTGGCAAGGTGTTGACAGAGTGTTCTCCTTTATGCCTGATGGCATTAAACAAAGTGACACATGGACTACGCTAAATAAAACTTTCCCCGGAATTGGCAAGGAGTTTATGCCAGCCTTAGACGAGGGTTCGTTTTTATTGATGCCAACAACAATGCCTCATTCAGGTATTGAAGAAAACCTTGAGGTCATCCGTATGTTGGACAAAAAGGTTAATGCCATTCCTGAGGTTGATAATGTAATTGGTAAATGGGGACGTGTTAGTTCTGCTCTTGACCCTGCACCAACTTCAATGTACGAGAATGTGATTAATTATAAGTCTGAATACATGCTTGATGAAAGCGGTCATCGTTTAAGATTTAAAACGAATAAGGATGGTGCTTTTGAGCTTAGTGATGGTTCTACTTATAATCCTGCCGATGGTTTTAAGGTGATAAGTAAACACCTATTAATTCCTGATAATACAGGTGAATATTTCAGACAATGGCGTGAGCATATCAATTCTCCAAACGACATTTGGACTGAGATTGTTAACCAATCAAGCATCCCCGGATTAACATCTGCACCTAAATTGCAACCCATTCAAACACGCTTAGTGATGTTGCAAACAGGTATGCGTGCCCCAATGGGAATTAAAGTTTTTGGGCCAGACCTGGAAACCATTGAAAAGGTTGGTTATGAACTGGAAAATCATTTAAAACATGTAGAAGGTGTTGAACCTATGTCGGTTTTTGCAGACAGGGTGGTTGGAAAACCTTACCTGGAATTGGATATAGACCGAAGTGCTATTTCACGTTATGGTTTAACCATTGCCGATTTGCAAATGACTTTGAGTAGTGCTATTGGTGGAATGAACCTTACATCTACGGTTGAAGGTCGTGAGCGTTTTCCGGTTCGTGTTCGCTATGCTCGTGAATACAGAGATAATCCCGAAGATTTAAAACGTATTCTTATACCAACTCCTTCAGGTGTTCAAGTGCCTCTTGGCGAATTAGCAGCCATTAATTATACACGAGGCCCACAATTGATAAAAAGTGAAAACACCTTTTTAGTAGGGTATGTAATCTTTGATAAAAAAGAAGGATATGCCGAAGTTGATGTGGTTGAAAATGCTCAAGCTTATTTAGCTGAGAAAGCAGAGCAAGGCGTTTTTAATGTTCCTGCTGGGGTGAATTATAAATTTACAGGGAACTATGAGAACCAGATTAGAGCAACTAAAAGGTTGTTGATTGTGATTCCAATATCCTTAATTGTAATTTTCTTAATTCTCTACTTTCAGTTCCGTTCTGTTACCGCAGCAAGCTTGATTTTCTCAGGCATATTTGTAGCATTCTCAGGTGGATTCATCATGCTTTGGTTATACAGCCAATCGTGGTTTATGAACTTTAGTTTAGGAGGAATACATCTGCAAGACATGTTCCAAATTCACACCATAAACCTAAGTGTGGCTGTTTGGGTTGGATTCATTGCGCTCTTTGGAATTGCAACCGATGATGGTGTTTTAATAAGTACCTATCTCAAGCAGTTATTCGATAAAAAAACACCTAAATCCATTGAAGAAGTGAGAGCCACAGTATTAGAAGCTGGTTTAAAAAGGGTACGACCAGCAATGATGACAACAGCAACAACCATTATTGCTCTACTTCCGGTATTAACTTCCACAGGTAAAGGTTCTGATATTATGGTTCCAATGGCTATACCATCAGTTGGCGGTATGCTTATCGCTACGCTAACCATATTTGTAGTTCCGGTACTGTATAGTATGTGGCAAGAGAGAAATGTAAAGAAGATGTCTAAACATTTAAAAGCATAATCACATGAAAAAGATAATATATATCCTGTCATTCTTCATGCTTGCTTTAACAGTGAGGGTTTCTGCACAAAACGAATTGAACACATACTTGGAAACAGCAGCAGAAAACAATCCTGGTCTTAAAGTGAAGTTTAATGAGTATATGGCAGCCTTAGAAAAAGTTCCACAAGTTGGAGCTTTACCCGACCCAACATTAGCCTTTGGGTACTTTATTCAACCTGTTGAAACAAGAGTCGGCCCACAGCAAGCCAAAATATCGGCTTCACAAATGTTTCCTTGGTTTGGAACATTGTCATCTCGTGAAAATTCAGTTGAAGCAATGGCAAAGGCTAAATACGAAGTATTTGAGGAAGCTAAGTCTAAGCTGTTCTATGATGTTAAATCTACCTATTACAACCTGTTTTTTATGCATCAGGCAATAGATATAACTATTGAGAACATAGACATTTTAGCCTCATTTAAAGGTTTGGCAAATATTAAAGTTGAATCAGGTTCGGCTTCTGCTGTTGATGCCTATCGAGTTCAAATGGAAATTAACGACCTTGAAAATCAATTGGCTCTACTAAAAGATAATGCACGAGTGCTGTCTGTTAAATTCAATAGTTTTTTAAATATTGATGTGAATTCCAATATCGAAATAGTTGATAAGTTGAAGGGAATTACCCTTTTAGACAAACGTTTAGCTTTGGATAGCGTTTTAATTAATAACAACACATTAGCTGCATTCGACTATCAGATTGAAGATTTACAATACCGTCAGAAGGTAGCTTCCAAAGAGGGATTACCTCAATTTAATATTGGTTTTGACTACACCTTTATTGGCGAAGGAAATTCTACAGCATCTAATGCAGGGCAAGATGCCTTTATGTTCCCGAAGGTGGGTATTACTATTCCTTTGTATCGAAATAAGTACAAAGCAAAAGTGCAAGAAGTAATCTATTTACAAGAAGCTAAAACAAATGAAAAGACCGAAAAGGAAAACTCCATAACGGTATTGTTTGAAAGCGTTTGGAAAGATTACCAGGATGCACTTAGGCGAACAGTTCTATATAAAGAACAAGAAGAGTTGGCAGAGAAATCACTTTCTATTCTTGAATCGGAATACGCCACAAGCAATTTGAATTTTGAAGAGATACTACGCATGGAACGCAAGCTTTTAAAGTATGCTTTAGAAATGCAAAAAGCTACAGCCGATAAAGAAGCTGCCGTTGCATTTATTCAATACTTACAAGGTCAATAATTTAAAAGAATTAGTATGAAAACAAATATAAATAAACGAGATATTAAGCTGATTGCCATTACAATGGTTGCAGGCTTATTTTTAGGATGGTTGTTTTTTCACTCATTAAGTAGTGAAACTTCACACAACCATGAAGAACAAACCGTAGCTGAAGAAACGGTTTACACATGCTCTATGCACCCACAGATTAAGCAAAACAAACCGGGATTATGTCCTATCTGCGCAATGGATTTAGTTCCTATGGAAACAGGTTCAATTGAGGGTGAACACGTTGACCCTAATGAGATTCAAATGACAGAATCGGCATTGGCTTTAGCTTCGGTTCAAACAACCATTGTTAAAAAGGGAATTCCTGAAAAAGATGTGCAATTGCTGGGTAAGGTAAAAGCTGATGAGCGTAATATTTCTGAATTAACAGCACGTTTTGGAGGACGAATTGAAAAACTGTTTATCAATTACACCGGACAACAAGTTAAGAAAGGCGAAAAGCTTGGTACTATTTATTCTCCTGAACTGATAACAGCTCAAAAAGAATTATTGGAAGCATTAAAATACAGGACTTCTAATCCATCTTTTTACAAGGCTTCGAGAGCCAAACTAAAGCTTTGGGATTTAACAGAACAACAAATTGATGCCATTGAAACACGTGGAGAAACAAAGACATTCTTTGATATTCAATCTCCGATTAGCGGAACGGTTACCAAAAGACATGTATCAATTGGAGACTACGTAAAAGAAGGTTCTCCACTGTTTGAGGTAATTAATCTGTCAAAGGTTTGGGTTCTGTTTGATGCTTACGAAAGCGATTTGCCTTGGATTAAAAAAGGTGATGATATTGAGTTTACGCTTCAATCGGTTCCGGGGAAACAATTTAATGGGAAGGTAACTTTTATCGACCCCTTTATTGATGCTCAAACACGAGTAGCACAGGTACGTGTTGAACTACGAAATACCGATGGTCAGCTTAAACCTGAGATGTTTGCCAATGGTATTCTAAAATCAAATACAGCTCAAAACACAAATGAACTACTAATACCTAAATCAGCAATTCTATGGACAGGTAAAAGAGCTGTGGTTTATGTGAAAGTTCCGGATAGAGAAACAAGCTCCTTTATCTATCGAGAAATTGTATTAGGACCGGAGGCAGGCAATTTTTATGTAGTGAGTGAAGGTTTATCTGAAGGCGAAGAAATTGCCATGAATGGAGTGTTTAAGATTGATGCAGCTGCTCAATTAGCAGGGAAATCGAGCATGATGAATCCGGGTGGCGGTCAGGTATCTACAGGACACAATCATGGCGATGTTTCTATGAAAGGAGGAAATGAACATGCCGGGCATGATATGTCAGATGTAAACCTGAATCATGAGACTTTTAAAGTATCAGGGAATTGTGAAATGTGTAAATCTACCATTGAGTCAACCGCAAAGTCATTACCTGGTGTTAACGTGGCTAATTGGAATATTGAAACAAAAGAATTGCATGTATCATTCGATGATGAGAAAAGCAGTCTTTCAGATATTCATAAAGCAATCGCTAAATCTGGCTACGATACCAAAGAAGTGATTGCGACAAAAGATGCTTATGACAACCTTCCTGCATGTTGCCAATACACCAGAGCTACGGAAACAGCAACAGAAGCAAACGTTCAACATGAGACATTTAAAGTTTCGGGGAATTGCGGAATGTGCGAAGAAACTATCGAAACAGCAGCTAAAGCTCTCGAAGGTGTGAATGAAGCAGATTGGAGTCAGGAAACCAAAATGATTCATGTATCCTTTAATTCAGACAAGGTTAAACTTGTCGAAATACATAAAGCCATAGCCAAAGCTGGTTACGATACAGAATTGGAAAAAGCAGATGATGAAGTCTACAATAATCTTCACGGGTGCTGCCAATATACAAGAGATTAATTCTTACAATAAAAAACACAGAGATATGAAAACAAAAGCGATTTATTTAACAATGGTAATAGCTCTAATGAGCTTAACAAGTGTATTTGGACAAGCTAAAACTGAAAAGTTCAAAGTGTATGGAAACTGCGGTATGTGTGAAAACCGAATTGAAAAAGCAGCAAAGTCAGTAGATGGAGTTACTACTGCTGATTGGAATAAAGAAACCAAGATGATTGCTGTTTCTTTTGATGCTTCAAAAACTGATGTGCATAAGGTGCATATGGCGATTGCTAAAGCAGGTCATGATACTGAAATGCATAAAGCAAAAGATGAAACTTACAACTCATTACCTGGTTGTTGCAAATATGATAGAGCTGCTAAAAAGAAAGAAGACCATAGCGGTCACCATCATTAAAATGATTTGATACAAATAAAAAACTCCCGACTGAACTAAATCAATCGGGAGTTTTTTAAGTGCCCTGGAAAAGACTCGAACTTTCACGACCTTGCGGTCACCGGCCCCTCAAGCCGACGCGTCTACCAATTCCGCCACCAGGGCAATAGGTTTCAAAATTATCTTTTTACAGAATGTTTCCGAATTGTTTCCGAATAAATTCTGTATTTTTACCTCACGTTCTTTAAAAACTCAGTATTAATCAGCTTTAGTGGCTCATTGTAACTAGAGTTAAGTAAATGCCCCTAAAACTTGCATGTCTACCATATTGTATTTATTTAACTAAAATGCAGTTAAATGTTTAGCCACTTCTTTTTTAGTTTCATCCTCAAAACTGTCTAGGTAAAGTTCTGTTGTTCTCAGGTTATTATGACCTAAACTTTCGCCTATAAACTCTGTCGAAACTCCAGATCGTTTTAGAACAGTTGAGAAACTATGCCTGGCGGTATAGGTAGTCACAGTTTTTTCAATGCCAACTTCTTTGGCTATTTTCTTCATTTGGTCATTTGTTCTTTTAATAAGTCGGTCTAGGCATCTTCTTATTTGTTTTTCTGTCATTTCTTCATTTAAGAAACGGAATATATAATTTTCAGAAGAGCGATCTTTATTTCCCCATTTGTCGATTAGTCTTTTTAAATCATCAGTAAGAGCAACGCTTATTGGTTTAGTTGACTTGCTTTTTCTTCTAGTCTTTCGTCGAATAAAGGTGATGAATTCATCATTAATATTTTTGTATTTTAATCTAATGATATCGTTCATATTCGCTCCATTTAAAAGGTAGCTGAAAAGCCATAAATCTTTGGCTTCTTCTCGGGGAGAAAATGCCTCACATTCGTATTTATAAATCTTTTCAATTTCACTCATTTTCAATGCCCTTTTTATGTTTTGACCAGAAGGTAATTTATAACCACCTTCGCCAAAAGGATAAAAATCTTTTGATATAGCTCCCTCACGTTGGGCAATCTTGAATATTGTTCTAGTAGCAGCCATATATGAACCGATGGAGGACATTGAAAGACCCTGCGAAGTCATCCATTGTTCATACTTTTCAAGTTCATGAGCACTAAGTTCTCTGAAATCAACCTGATTACTTCCAAAATATCGTTTTAGGGTTCTCATTGCTGTAGTGAATTGTGCCCAACTACACCATTGGTCATTATCACCATATTCGGTTATACGCCTTTCAAAGTAGTAAAGTATATTAGTTAGGTCACCACCAGCAATCCCAAATCTTGTTTTAAACTGCCTGAAAGAGAATGAATCCATTGACGTAATGATCTTTTTCGCTTTATCCTCGATTAATGAAAACTCCAATTTAATGTCCTTAAAAACACCTCTGGGTTTCGGGGCTATTACCTTATTAAATTCATCAAGAGTAAATTCATAAACACGCTCTTTATTATCAATACTATAGTACATTTGTTTGCGGTTATAAGTAACTCTTAGTTTAGCTGGGTGTTTACCATTTTTTTTAGTTTGTGCCTTATATAAAACTATTGCGGTCGTGACTTTAGCTCCCATAAAGATTTATTTTACGTTTAGTACTATATTGTAATTCCTTTATAATTGGAAATTCAAATTGTTATACTTCATATACATTCTAACATACAAATACATGTTAAATATAGTAATATTGAGTAATATAACGAACTTAAAAAGTTTCTATTGGGTTGAAATTGAAGCATTAAGCACTATAAGGTAATATAACGTAGATAATGTACAATGTATAAAAATCATAGCCAAGCAGTTATTGATTCGAGGGTTTGTATATCAAATAAGGTCGCCAAACTTTTTTTTTGCTAACATAAAATGTAATTTAGTTATCCAAACAAAAGCTTGGCTTTGTATAAACAATTTGGTTTATCTATTAAATTGGCTACATTTTTTATACGAACCGTTACACACTAGCCAATATCTCGTGTCTGAATTTAGTCGTATTTTTGGTAAGTTTTTCAAATGAATAATTTGC
>NZ_CANLCN010000022.1:0-81058 GCF_947489045.1 Saccharicrinis aurantiacus | reverse complement strand
AATAATTGTGTGCTTAATTCGGACATACTGCAAAACTATGTACTTTTTACTTCAGACCCAACTTTTGCCGGTGATCCAAAGGCACTCTAAAAAGAATGCCTCATCTATATCGTATAAAGACCTACAATTCCCAACCAATTCCACTTTGAATAACATAATCCGTAGTTAGGGCATCTGTTGCGGGTTCATTATCGTAGTTAATAGTAGTACCTAATTTTATATAAAAGTCACGGGGAAGGTCGAGTTTCAAGTCGAATTTAAAATCAGATCTTATCCTACCACTCTCAGTTAAACTAGGATAAAGAATAGCTCCTGTTAGGAAGCTAATATCGCCTGTATTAAACATATTGAATTCTGTACCCAAAAAGGCATCCATACTTTTACGCACAGGATCGTCATTTGTAAATTCCTCGTTATTGTATGCTAGTCCGAGGTTAAGACTCCAATACAATAAATTAGTTTGCACTAAATACTTACCTAAACCTAACTTACCAACGGATCTTAGTTTCAAATTTAATTCGTTATTAGAAGAAAGGTTAACTTCGCCAAGTAAGAAGTATGCCCTAGGTAAAAAGTAATTATACCCTATTATACCATCTGTTCTTTGAATCTTTTCAGTACTATCTTGAGTTGATATTACTTGGTCATACTTTCCTGTTAATGAATAATTATCTGTTAAATACCCTAAATTACTTCGTACATTAAATTGTTGGGCATTTTTAGCCTTTGTATAACTAAATCCTAAATCAATATTTGCTGACATTTTACTCCAAAAATCGGTTTCTATGGATTTTATCCAAACAATATCTTCAGCTTGAACTATAACTGCACCTTGTTCAACATCATTAATAACAATTGTTTTATCTCCTTGACTGGTAAATCCTCCAGTTAAACGAGTTCCATCTGCTAATGTAAATAGATAATAAGCATCTGAATGTATCTGACTGATACCGTCCCATTCAATTTTAAAATCAGAATCAGAGTAATCCGTTTCAACCTGAATTACCCCTCTATTCATTTCTTTTATCTCTCCAACAATATAATTTCCATTATTAAATACTAGCGAATCATTTTGGGAAAAAGCTGAGAGAGAGATACACAGCCCCATAAAAATAAATGATAAAAATATGTTCAATTTCATAGCAGATATTTTAAAACAAACTAAGGTTTTATATTTTGCTAATCAAGTTAGGTAAATTATAATTATAAAAACAAGTTTTAAATTAGGTATTTTACAATACATGTAATATGAATACTAGTTGACATTTAGCACAAAAAAAAGCAGACACGTTAAATATGTCTGCTTTCTCTGTTATTTTGTGTTATTGTAAACCTTAATACCCAAATGCTTTAGGGTGCTGAGTTCCGCTATCATATGTTTTATTATCAATATCATCAAAGAATCGATAGTAGTTTCCATACTTATATTTCGACTCATTCTTTACTCTAACTTCTTTCATCTTGTTAAACTTCTTAGTTGCTTCAGCCTGGTCGCCAATTAAAAAGAAGTAATCATTCTCACTTAATGCATTCCCTTTTTTATCACTCAACTTAAGTGTTACAAAGAATTTCTTGTCAACACTTTTCAACACTTTTTCGTTGATGGCGAATAAGGACTTAGCACTATTAGCATCAATCTTAGCTACATCAAATTTTTGAGTAGATAGAACAGCGCCGGCATCATCTTTTATTTGGAATTCGATTTTACAGTTACTGTAATCCTCATACAAATCGTTAATCACCCATATATTACCAACAAATGGTTCTTTCTTATCCCAACGACGCTTTTTAAACTCAAAATTCACTAACAATGGCTGGTACGCTTTCTTAACAAAGTCGTATGAATTCTTTGGCTTTGCATAGTTATCAACAATCCCCCATTTCATATCTGGCCAATAGGTAATCCAATGGCATAAAGCAATACCACTTAAATTAGGCTTTTGGCGACGGAAATACTCAATACCATTTTGGAAAATAATACCCTGTGCATCTTGTGTAGCATTCACAAACTCATCTAAAGAACCTGTCATTTCGCTATCAAAAACATCCCAGTTTTGCATACGTAAGCGTGTTAAATCAGCCCAATGGTGTCCCCAACTTAATCCTGGAGGCCACATTTCCTCTTCAGGAATAAACTTCTTTAAACTCTCAACCGATGGAACTGAAGTAATGGCAAACTCTGGCACAATAGGAAATTCAAGTGTTTGATACCAATCTTCATGCAAGAATTTACCCATATCGTAGAAATACCTTAGCGCATGAACGGCTTCTTTATTTTTATAGCCAGCCGCTTTAGACACATGACATGTTAATGGTGAATCTGGTACATAAGGTAGCTTCACGTAGTTTTGTAAAGAATCCCCTAAACGCTCTAAGAACTGACGTCCAAATTGAGGATCACGAGTACGTAACATCATTTCTTCTCCACCTTCCATCATAATTAAAGATGGATGATTTCTACGCTCTTTCACTACTTTTACACCTTCGTTAAAAATAGCTGCTAGTTTTTCCTCTTCTGTTGGAATATTACCTGTTCCTAATGGAATCATATCTTGCCAAACCGTCATACCCATTTCATCGCAATACTGATAAAACTCTGGTATTTCTGGCGGATGCCATCCAAAAATACGTATATTATTAAGGTTCGCTTCCTTAGCTAATCGGATCAACTCTTTATATTTTTCAATACCTGAACGACCTACAAAAATATCCGGTGGTCCACCCCAACAAGCTGAACGTATGAAATGAAACTTCCCGTTGATATATGTTGATCGAGGGAAACTCACTTCTACATTTTTCTCAAATCCTGGATTCCACTTTGAAGTAACTTCACGAATTCCAAAAACAGTTTCGTTAAAATCATGATTAACGGCTCCTTCTTTTAATGAAATACGCGTTTTGTATAAGTTCTGATCTCCTAAATCCCAAGGCCACCATAATTTTGGGTCGCTAATGTGTATATTCTTTTCAACTTTATGAACACCTGGCTTAATTGTTTTAGTAAACTCAACTGTCTGATTCTTCATTTTGAAGTTCTTTCCTTCCAATGAAGCAATAAAAGTCATATCACGTGGTTCCGAATCCGTATTTTCAACGGTCATCTCCAATTTTACATCTGCAGATTTATCCTTATTGATGGTAGTATTTGCATACACATCTTCAAAAAGAACTTTACCTGTTGATACCATACGTACCGGTTTATTAATCCCAAATGGAATCAAATCGCGCCAATAATCACCAAACCAAGGTGTTTTTTTACCAGCAACCAAAGCGTTTACTTGTGGTGGTGGAGCCAAACGAACCATTAACATGTTTGTACTCGCCAAATGATCCCATTTGGAAATGCGTAAAGCATCGTTCACATCAAATGAAAATCCGGAAAAGGCACCTTCATGGTGACCTAAAAAATGACCATTTAACCAAACATCACATTCATAATCAACACCTTCAAATTCAATACGTACAATTTGATCATTAATAGGCTCCGTAACCTTAAATTGAATCGAATACCACCATTCGTATTGTTGTACCCATTGTGCTTTTACACTATTACGTCCGAAATAAGGATCTTCAATAACGCCGGCTTTCCATAAATCTGTGTACACATCTCCTGGTACTTGTGCATAATTCCACACCAAGGTTTCAATATCTTCAGGAGGCAGGTTATGCAATCCTTTTTTCACCCCTTCGCCAGGCAACATCATTTTCATGGTCCATCTGCTGCTACTTAAATCGCGAATAAGTTGGTTATTATCTTCATGAGATTCCGTTGTATTTGGCTGCGCAAATAACAACAAAGGCGAAATCATCAGAAAGAACAAATAAGTAATTTTCTTCATTTTATAACAATTTAGTAATGTATTAACAATATCTTAAGTCGTTTGTATTATTAAATAATGGCTCCTATTCATTCATATATACAATCACACTTCAAATTTGAAACTTTAATTACAATGTTACGGGGGGTAAAAAAAGCAATATTGTTACATTTTAGCACCGTTAGTTTTTGTCTAGGTTACTAAATGTTAGTTTTTAAACTGATAGAACTCAATTTGCAAGATTATTAAACTGATATTCAGCATATATAAATAGATACTTAATCCAATCCGAGTAATCGCATTAATGCCTCTACATAGTAATAATCAGCATAATTTAAAGGCACATCAATTTCATTATTATGAGGAATACTTCCGACACTATGCTTTAAAATAAAGCCATTTTCATGGCCTAGCATAGCACGATATTTATCAGAAGATAACTCTTTCAAAATTCCTTTTGCCTTTTCTGAATAATCCTTACTTGTATATTCGTTCAGCTCAATTAAAGCTGAAGCAATAATGGCTGCTGCCGAAACATCACGGGGCTGGTTGGAAATATTAGGGGCATCATAATCCCAATATGGAATATAATCTTGTGGAAAGTTTTCATCGTTAAAAATGAAATTGGCAATAAGTTCAGCTTGCTGCAAATACTTTGGATCGTTAGTAAAACGATAACAAACCGTATATCCATATAAACCCCAAGCTTGACCGCGGGCCCAAGCACTATTGTTAGCATATCCTTGGGCAGTTTGTTTACTTCTCACCTCACCTGTATCAGGGTTGTAATCAATCACGTGAAATGAACTATTGTCATCTCTAAAATGATTCTCTAAAGTGGTATTAGCATGTTCAATGGCTATTTTTTTATATTTAGAGTTTCCCGTTATTTCTGAAACTTTAAACAAAAGCTCTAAATTCATCATATTATCAATGATAACAGGGAACTGCCATCCTCTTTTTGCTTGCCAACCTGCATCAACATCCCACGACTGTATACATCCAACATTGGCATTAAAACGGGTATTTAAAGAATTGGCTGCATCAATTAAAATCTGCTTTGAAGAATCATCTATATTATACTTATAAGCATTACCATAGGAACAATTAAACACAAAACCTAAATCGTGATTATTTGTAAAAAAGCGGTGTTGCTGATAGGTATTCTGTAAAATGAGTGCGCGTTTTTTCCATTTCTCATCTTTCGTAAATTTATATAAGTACCATAGGGTACCCGAAAAGAAACCTTCTGTCCAATCAAAATTTTGATTTGCCCAATGCACTTCTCCTTCAGGCGTTAGAGTGCGAGGAATGCGTTTTATTTCAGCAGCTATTGAACTTATGGAATCAACTTGCTCAGAAGCAAATATTAAGTCCTGATTAAATAATTCTAATTTCGATTTTTTATCTGCACAAGCAGATAGCAAAACAATACTCACAATTAATAAAACCCATTTTATCATGTCAATAATTTTTTGATTCCTACTAATCTTATCCTCGCTTATTTGCGCACACATGTTAATACTCTAAATATTCAGAGCATACTTTATTCTTTGCCCAAACATCGTCAACTTTCTTAAGCTGATTTACCAACTCTTTTTTCCAAACAGAAACCATTTTCTCATTCATAGCGTCACCTGTTATGCGATGAAGTTGATAAGGATCGCTTTTATTATCGTAATAAAAAGCTTCCTTAAATGTAGCTTTATCTGAAGTAGTAACAACAAAAGTATAATCTCCTAAATACAGACCGCGTGAGTAATAATCAAAATAAAGTACTGCCTTTGGCCGTTTTATCTTAGTTGATTTATTTGCTATAATTTCGGAATAATTGTTTCCTTGCACCGAAGCTGGTATTTTATCCTCGAAACCCGCTAATGCTAAAAGAGTGGGCATTACATCAGGTACACTAAGTTTTAAATCTTCAATCCGATGCTTTAATTTGTCTCCCCACTTAATAATAAATGGGATATTAAAGGCTTCACTCTCTGGATATGGTTTTCCTTTATGTCCGTGACTTCCTAACATTTCACCATGATCAGAGGTAAAGACAATAATTGTATTATCGCTAATTTGCATCTCATCGAGCTTGTTTAAAACCTTTCCGATAAAATGATCAACAGCACTCACGTTCGCAAAATAATATGGCGCATATTCTCCCACCAATTTATCTGCATTTGCTCTCAATAGAAGTTGATTCACATCAACTTTGCCATTAACGGTATACTGAGGAAAGAAACGCATGTCTGTACTTTCTTCAGTCCATGGATTGTGTGGCGGATTTAAAGACCAAGTAATAAAGAATGGTTTATTTGTATTTCGCTGATTATGGGAATTGTCAAGATAATTGAGCAAGGCCTCTGTTTCTAATTGCGCATTAAACTTTTTGGGTTGATACAATTCACCATCTAATAAACCATTAATTGCAAGGCTATCATTCGAATAACAAAGAGGATCGTAATGAGTATCCCTCAATATTTGAAAGAAATATTGAAAGCCCAAACGAGATTTACCAGGTGGAACATACGTATCATAAGCATTTATAAAATGACCTCCAGGCACTATATCTGTTCCTCGATAAGTCCCTATTGAATCAAATAAAGGCTCTGTTCGCTGCCAATGGCATTTACCAAAATAAGCAGTTTCGTAGCCTGCCGACGAAAACACATTTGCAATGGCGTTTCCATCTACTTTTATTCCAACAGTTCTATTTTTATGACAATTTGCTGTAAGTCCATTTTTATATGGATAAGTGCCTGTTAGTAACATTCCCCTATACGGACTACATAGCGGAAAATTACTAATCGCCTGACTAAATACGACTCCTTGATTGGCCAACTTATCCAGATTAGGGGAATGAA
Source organism: Saccharicrinis aurantiacus (assembly GCF_947489045.1). Classification (NCBI taxonomy): domain Bacteria; kingdom Pseudomonadati; phylum Bacteroidota; class Bacteroidia; order Marinilabiliales; family Marinilabiliaceae; genus Saccharicrinis; species Saccharicrinis aurantiacus. Next base: position 74,379 of record NZ_CANLCN010000022.1, on the reverse strand, counting down.
CAGGGTCTGGTTTACCTTGAATGTATTGTGCATTTTTACCCTGCGACCAGAAACCTAAACTATATTGCCGAAACTGGTCGGGAAATATTACAATTACATTGGGCTTTTCCGTTTTTATACAAGAAGTAAATAATAGAATTGATGCAAGGAATAAGCAAATCTTCATTACTATATCTTTAAAAAACATAAACGGTAAATTTTACATTTATTTATATGCTTCTATCCACTTTGGCAATTTACCCAAACGAAGCTTCAGTTGCGATTCCCAAAGCGATTCAGGACTTACCCTTTTCCCTATACTTTCAACAACATCCACATCCTGTTCTTTAAACGTAGTTCCGGCACCATGGAAACCTACAATTATAGGGGGAACTATTTTCCAATACCAAGTTTTTGTATCCCAAAACTCAAAGTTTTCTTCAGCCTCATCAGTTTCTTTAAAATTCCATAATACTAGATACCGACCATGATTGGGGAGATTTTGTCGTGCTCCGCCACCTCTACCTGCAAAAAATCCACCTTCTACATTATCAAACAATGTACAACGTGGCTGCGATGCATGCGACTCGAAACAAGTATAATCAGGATAAGTACAGCGCCAGATAACTGTACCTGTAGTACTCCCGCCTTGCACACCAAATGTATGCCACATACCTGCTAAATCAGTATTATGGGCAATTAAAATACTTGTAGAACCGCCGCCTGCCGAAATAGCGCTATGACCGAAATTGCCTCGTATTGTATTGTTTAAAGCTGTTGAATATGCACTCTGGCTAAAAACAACGGCCCTGCTTACATTCTCGAAACTGCAATCTTTCACCCATGAATTAACACAACGGCTTAAATTTAATATGGTCCAACCGCCATCGTGCTGAGCATTTTTATGATGCACAAAAGGAATCTTCCAATTCCCTTCAAATTTTATATACTCAAAACCAACACCATCAAGATGTGCATAAGAATATAACTCCCAGTTATGTTTAGACTGAACATCATAATGAATTGGCTCAAAAAATGTAACTCTATTATTTTTAACACTCTTTACTTGATGACGCTCATTTACAATAACTCCATCATTTAATATAGACACCCATTCTTTTTCAGGTACCAGAGGTTGTAAATCATATTCAATTAATTCAGGAGCATTATTTTTCACCTTTAAAATTACCCAGTTGCCAGGCTTTATAGCTGATGCATCTGAGACTTCAATTGAGAATGATTCACGCCTTGCATCCGCTATTACTTTTGTTATAAACTTGTCACGGTGCTTTGCATTAACTTTTATTGATGGAGGACAAGTCCATAACTTAGTAGGATCTTCTGCCGGTAAATCTTTATCAAAAAACAATACTGAACCATCAACAGATTCTCCTTCACCTCGAAAAACAATATTTGATTTAGAAACCAATATAGTTTCTAAATCGTCTCCCTCCGTATTAATCAAATATCGGCCTTTAGGAAAAAACACTATTCCACTTCCATTTTTTTCTGCTGCTGATATAGCCTTTATCAAAGCCTGTTTTGATGATTTATTACCTAATTTATCTGCACCAAAATCAACTACATTAAACGTTTTGTATTTAACAATTGGAATGGGTTCTTCTCCATATTTATAACCGGCATAGGAAAAGTTGGGTAATTTAGGCTCTGATCCTCTTTCATAAGCACTTTTGTAATTATTCCATAATTCACTCTCTTGAGAATACAGCAAAGATGTGGATAGCATTAGAACTACTAAAATAACTTTATTCATAGACTATACTTTCATTTTAGGGATTTTGCAGTGCTGTAAAATGAACAACACCTTGCAATATAAGAATTGTTATCCTAAGAAACTGTATGTTTTTTTATCCTTTTACTATTAGTTAAAATGCAATCAAACTAATAGAAACAATACTTAAAAAGTTTCTAAAAATTAAATAAATAGACTATGATTTATTCTGAGAATTACTTTTTTCCCAACTTTAAAATATAGGTACCTAGTCAATTACTCTATATCTCCAGAATGTAAATTAGTATGCTATATCCGTATGCTAAGCAATTGCTTTAACACTCTCAAAATCTTTCCGAAACTCTGTAGGTGTGCACCCTTGACGTTTTTTAAATATCCTGTTAAAGTTGGACAAATTATTAAATCCGCAGATATAACCAATTTCGGAAACCGTTTTGTTAGATTCGATTAAATGACGTGTCGCATAACCCAAACGTATTTCATTAACAAAATCGACAAAAGATTTGCCTGTGCGTTGCTTAATCAAACGGCTAAAAGTAATTGCAGACATACTTATGCTTTCAGCAGTTTCTTCAAGTCTTAGTTTTTTATGAAAATTTGACACAATGTACTTGTAAGCCTTTTCAATTCGTTCGCTATTATAAAAGTCATTTTCGTGATTAAAAGAGAGGTTTGTTAAGAAGCTTTGATTGGCTGAGTTAGCTATATCATATAAAAAGGATTGAAACAGCAGAAATGCTTCGAAGCCCTCGAGTTTTGTTAACTTAATTATTTTATGATGAACTTTATTGATTGTTTCATTTGAAAATGAGATTCCCCTGCAAGAATTATTTAAAAGCTCTTTAATAGGCTTAACATCCTTTTTACAGAGATAACTATTGGTAAATAAATCGCGAGAAAACTGAATGGTAATCTGGCGGTACTTTGAATCTAAATTCATATTTCCATTTTCCCAACCATGGTATAAATTAGGACCCACCATCACCAACTCCATTTCCCCAACTTCGCTTATATGATCACCCACAATTCTTTTTGAACCGGTGCCATTAATTACAAAATTAATTTCAAACTCAGGATGAAAATGAACTGGATAATTAAACGCATTCTGCTTTCTATCTATAATTAAAAAGCAATCACTTTCTTTTAAAGGCGTAATTTCTCTTCTAATTTCAATACACATAATACGACATAGATTGGTGACTAAAACAAAGCTAACACCCTTATGTGTGATCTATTTAAAATCATGTTACATTAACTTCAAATCATGTTACATCTTTATATTATCAAGCCATAAGTAGGCTATAATTCAATAAAATATAATATTATTGTATAACACAGTCCAAAACCTTTTTATTATGTATAAACGCATTGTTTCCATAGTTATTTCTATTGTTTTAGCATGCCAGATTTATGCTTATCCTGATAGACTATACTCAAAAGGCGAAGGCTTAGAGGGCAGTTTCTTCTATAATATTATGCATGACCATAATGGAATTATGTGGATATCGGCCATGACAGGTTTAATAAAATTTGACGGCTACAATTTTAAAATGTATCATACTGATATAAATGATACAACAACCTTAAATTCATCGTTTATACTAACATCATTTACTGATAATAATAACCAACTATGGATTGGTAGTAACATTGGTTTGAATTTATACAATTATAAAAAGGATAACTTTAAACGCCTAAATTTATTACACAACGGTATTGATATAAAAACTCCTATTCAGAAAATACTTCAGTTTGACACGAGAACACTATATCTTATAAGTCACAATGGACTTATTAAAATTGATACAAAAACCTTTAAAACACAATTTTACAATACCTCTTTTAATTCGGATGGATCTCCGGCGTACATTCACATTTATGGAGGAAGTTTAGACTCGAAAAATAATATTTGGCTAGCCACAAACGGTCATGGTATATTGATTTTTAATCCTAAAACAAATCGATTCTACACCTTTAAAGAGTATACGAAGAACACCAACTTTGAGCCCTTTCAGAGCATTCAAACCATTGAATGTTTAGAGAATAACATTATTTGCTTTGGTGGAATTGATGGTAATATTGTTTTATACAACGAATTAGATAACACAATTCAGTGTGCAATAAAAAAACACAACCAGGCATTAGGTGGCATTACTTCCATAACGGAAACCAAGGATGAAATAATTGTGGGAACTGAATATGCCGGAATTCAAAGCATCAATAAAAAAACTCTAATTCTGCAAGATGCCAATAAGCTAGAGAACATCAATAACCTAAATAAGTCATCGGTAATTTGCCAAAAAGATAATGATAATGATTTGTGGTATGCCATTAATTATGTGGGTATTTATCATCAAGTTAACCCTACATTTCCGTTTATAAGCGTTACCCCGAAAAATAGCCAACTAAACCATCATCTAGTAAGAACCATAATTAAAGATAAAAATGAAAACTTATTAATTGGCTCGGATGGTGGCGGCTTAATACACTTGAGTAACGATACCTCGAATGGTGAAACTATCCATAATTATAATTGGAAGCCCTCGGCAATATTGGCTGTTATGAATGATGAGAGCCAAAATTTATGGATTGGCAGTTACAGTAACGGTTTAGGATGCATTAGAGCTAATGATAACACACTGATTAACTATCCTATTGAATCAGATAAATCTGAACGACCGTTAAATTGGATTTTTGATATTGAGGAAGAGGATGATGATCATTTACTTATGGCTACCAATGGATCGGGCTTAGTTCGATTCAATAAAAACACAGGTGAATGGACATCGAAAATAAAATTTAAAACCAATTTTGGAAGCACTGAAACCCTAACTAACTTAAACGACCTTCTGATTGAAGAAAACGGAGATATTTGGATGGCAAGCTACCAAGGCCCGTTAATTTGGAAACAAAAGGAACAACATTTAGTACGCCTGCAGGATGAGTTTCCTATTTTTGAGAACACTCCTGTTTATTGTGTAAAAAGAGGATTCAACAAGCAAATACTTTTAGGAACATTTAAAGGATATTTTGTATTTAACCAAATTACAAACAAACTTGAACACTATAGCACTGCCAATGGCTTGTGTAATAATAAAATTGCTAGTATCATTCCGTATAAAGAAGATGAAATTTGGATATCAACTGCCAATGGCCTATCCAAGTTTAATCCGCAGAACAGAACATTTAAAAATTTTAATCAGTTTGATGGGCTTCCTTTTAACGAATTCTTATCAGATGCCAATTACCAAGACAAGGAAGGCTATATATATTTTGGAGGCGTAAACGGATATATTAAATTTCATCCTGACGAAATAAAATTTAAAAACGTTCACTCAAGACTTCATTTTACCAATTTTAAACTTTTTAATAAAGAGCTTAAAAAAGGTATTTCTGCCGATAACAGGCAGATTTTAAACAAAAGCATTAATGCTACAGATACTATTAACTTACTTTATTCTGATAAATCATTTTCTATTGAATTTGCTGCAATAAACTACATCGCACCCGAAAAAATAAAATACAGATATCAGTTATTAGGATTTAATGATAAGTGGGTTGAAACAAGCTACAAGTATAGAGTAGCCACCTACAGTAATCTGAAACCTGGAAACTACGTTTTTAATGTAAAAACAACCGACACTAATGGGAACTGGCTAAATAATAGCCGAGAGATTATTATCAATATTAAACCTCCATTCGCCTTAAGCTTTTGGGCATACTGCATTTATTTTGTGTTAATTACAAGCATAGTTATTATAATACTTAAGCTATACCGATTTAGACTACGGATGCAGAATAAAGTTTTATTTCAGGAACTAGAAAAACAAAAGCAGCGCAAACTAAATCAGGCTAAGTTCCAGTTTTTTACAAACATATCTCATGATGTAAAAACTCCTTTATCAATGATATCTGCACCTTTGCAAAAGCTCAATAGTACTGATTTAAATTCTGAACAGAGAAAATACATTTCCTATATCAGTAGGAATACAATGCGAATGCAGCGTTTAATCAATCAATTAATCGACATTCAAAAAATTGACAACTCGCAACTACATATCAAACAAGATAGTGTTAATATTAATGACCTTATTCACAATATAATCTCTCTATTTGAGATATCAATAAACAATAACTCAATAAGAGTTGAATTTAGAAATCATCTACAATTTAAAACTATTTGTATTGATGCTGATAAAATAGATAAAGTTGTTTATAACATATTTTCAAATGCAGTAAAATATACTCCTAAAGGCGGAAATATTTCAATTAACATTGAAGAAAATAACAGCATACTAATCCTTTCAATTAATAACTCAGGATCGTATATCCCAAAAGAAAATCGAACAAAAATATTTGATCGTTTTTATCAAGAATCGAATAACGACGGAACTGGTATCGGTCTTCATATTGTTCAGAAACTTGTTGAAACTATTGAGGGTAAAATAAGGGTTGAAAGCTCTAAAAAAACAGGCACTAAGTTTATTTTGTCCATACCTTTTCAAACAAATTCAGAAAATACAAACATTCAAGAAGAAGAGTTTCAGTGCGAATCAATGGAAATAAACAACTCTTCAGAACTAGTTAGCAATAACACTAACACTGAAATCAAAAAGTCAAAGCTTCTGCTTGTTGAGGACGATTTAGATATACTTGAATTTTTAAAGAATGAATTTAACAGTACTTATTCGGTATTTACGGCCAACAATGGTAAGGAAGCTTTAGCATGTGTAGAAACAAATTCTTTCGACCTAATAATAAGTGATATTAGCATGCCTATAATGGATGGTAATCATTTGTGTATTGCCATAAAAGAGAACTTAGAAACCAGTCATATTCCAGTGATATTACTAACTGCAAAAACGGCTGATAAGTTTGTAATAAATGGTTTACGAAATGGAGCCGATGCCTATATAAGTAAACCTTTTAACATTGATATACTCAAGGCCAAAGTACAATCAATTATTGATGGACGAGAAAAGCTTAAGGAAGCGTTTTCGCATACAGTAAGTTTTAAAGCTAAGGAAATGACAGCAACAAACACTGATGAACTTTTTTTACAAAATGCCATTGACTTTGTTAATAATCATCTAGAAGATATAGACTTAACTATTGATAAAATAAGTCAAGAATTAGGATTTAGCAGAACACATTTTTATAGAAAAATTAAAGCTCTCACTAATCAATCCCCAACCGAATTTATTAGAATTATTAGGTTAAAACATGCCGCACATTTACTTGAGAAGAATCAACACAACATCTCTGAAATTGCATATATGGTAGGCTTTAACTCTCACCAATATTTTTCAACCTCATTCCATAAATATTATAAAATGAGTCCGAAGGAATATGCCTTACAGAAGCAAGCTACCTAATGTATAACTAATCAAATATGCTTGCTTTGACAGATGTATTAGCTATACCAAATTCTGAATTAAAAACTTGATCTCCCCAATAGCTTAGAGTTTGCCAATCATTAGGGTCAACTAGATTGAGCCAAGCATTATCTTCGTTATTTCCAGTCCAGGACCATGCAATATATCCATATCCCAATCGGTTGCATGTTTCAAGTATTTTCAGATGATTTACTTTACAGGCTAAGTTATTAATGCCATTTTGAAAGTTATAACCAAACTCTCCAATAATAATAGGCAAGCGTAATTTTTTGGCCTTATTTAATTGGCGGTCGATACTTTCTTCAGAATTCCATGAGCCATACATATGAATGGAAAATAAAATATTATGATTTTTATCTCCATCAATTAGGGCATTTCCGTAGCTCAATATTGGCGAAATATCTTGCCCCCATCCCGATCCGTCAATTACTATTGTAGTACTATATCCTGCTTCACGCAATAAACTTACGGATGACTTGTATGAGCTGTACCAATATTGGTCATCAAGAAGGTGATTGCCCCATTCGTTAGCAATGTTTATTAAAAGGTAATCTTCATATTTCAATAGCATTTCCTTTATATCGCTCTGCGTATAATATTGTACGAGATTAAATAAGGATTGATTTGAACTATCCCCAGTTGCATCGTGTAGTTCAATCATAACTACCATTTCTAATTCAATACATCGTAAAATTATCTTTTCTAGTTCCTCACACTTTCCATTTGTTTCCCACACCACCCTAATACAATTTGTCCCTTTTTGCGCAATACACTCCAAAGCATCATAAGCTTTTTGAGGATACCAAATATTAGGATTATTTACTCCTCTAATAACAAATGGTTTATTATTAGAATCGAGCAATGTATTATTATCTGTTTTAAAACCAGGCTGGGTACACGCTTGAAATATTAATAAAACTATTATTGGAAAATACCTAATTACATTAAACATACTAAACTGTTTAAATTAAGAACAAAATCATCTATAAGTTGATGAGAGTATGGGTTGTCAGTTCATTTCATTAATTTGATCCTAATCGTTTTATAACTTCAATTAAAGCACGTGAATTATGGTAAGGACATTTCCAAAAACCTAATTTAGGATTAAATGTATCCGCCTTTCCATTATCACTAACTTTCCAAAACCATTCCCCTTTTATAGGATCCTTCATAGTACCTATTATATATTGCCAAACACGATTAACATGTTGTAAATAGGCTTCATTATTTGTATTTAGATATGCATCTGTAAATCCAACTAATGCTTCTGCTTGAGGCCACCAATGCCTATCAGTATCCAGTCGTCCATTCTCTTTTTCGTAATAAATACTTCCATCTGGGGCAATCCCCTCGCCTATGGTAACCTCTACCATTTTTATAGATAAATCCATCATACGATTAATATTATTGGTATCATTAATTGCATAGGCCGCTTCGTTTAATAACCAAGCCCCTTCAATATCATGACCATACGATACAATTTGAGAGGTACATGTCCAATCTTCTTGAAAAAATAGATTGAAATGAAAGGTTTGTTTATTGATGATATGCCCTGAAAATAAATCGAGTAAATATTGAATACTCACTTTTAATTGAGAATTAGACCATACTTTATACAAGTTTGTATACGGCTCTATTATGTGTAAATGCGTATTCATCGATTTAGGTTCATTGGCATCTTTTTCACTCAAACGCATATCAACAAGAGGTTCCCAACAATTAGATAAAGCTTCGAAATAACCACCATGTTTGTGATCTTTATAATGCGCTTCGATTATTCGATATAAATCAATTGCATAAACCAAACTTTCTTTGTTACCTGTAACTTTAAAATATTCTGAGAAAGCATAAATACCAAAACCTTGCGCATATGCTTGCTTTCGGTTATTGAGTATTGTGCCATCAAAATTTAAAGACCAGTATAGACCTCCATTCTCCTGATCCCAAAAGTATTTTACTAAATATTGATAAGCTCTATTGGCTAATGATAAGTATCTTTTATCTTTTGAAAAAGCATATGCCGCTGAGAAAGTCCATAATAAACGAGCATTAAGAACGGCCCCTTTTTCTGCTTTATCAGTAACAATACCTAATCCATTTATTTCACCGAGAAAACCTCCATACTTGTCATCTATAGAATTCTCAGCCCAATAATTTAACAGGGCACTTAACTCTAGCTTCATTTCATGAAGCATGCTATCTATATTAATATTGATTAGGTTATTCATAGCATTAATTCTTAAATAGATCATAAATAAAAAGGCCGATAAGTCAATTACTACAATTTGATTTACCGACCTTTATCTACTGAAAAAATCAATTCACTTTATACACACTAAACTGTAAAATCTACTTTGGTGAAAAACGGAAATTATCCATATATAATCCTGTAACATCCGCTGTTCCATCAACATAATCCATAATAAAGCCCCAATCGCCTGTTGCTTCAATATTACCATCTGGCAAATTACCATAAGCTGATAAATCTATTTCAACAGTAAACCAACCTTCAAAAGTTCCATCGGCACCAAAACCAAAGCTTCCTAAATTAATTTGATGTTTATTAATTAAAAATGCAAAACGAGGATTACTACCAAATGGCTTAGTTAACTTCATATCAATACGCAGATTATGAGTTGCTTTAGTTGATTGAAAGTCCATTGGAGTCCAGTTCATTCCCCAACCCCATATAAAATCACCATTACCAATTGCTGTCCCATTTCCTTTAACACCAGCTCCGTTTGAAACGGCGTCATCTGTAATGGCGAGAAATGGTTGTCCACTCCAATTTAAGCCTCCAGATTGAATAAAATCCGGCCACACATCAGGGTTATCCGAAATTATTGCATCTGCAGCATCAACCGGAATTAAAGCTGTACGGGTAAGTGCAAAAACAAAGAAGTTCTCTTCAGTTTCTATATTTACAGGCTCTTCATTATCAGTAGCTGTTAAGGTAAGTATTCCGCTCTCTATGTGAGTCGGTACTTCAACCATAATCTGACGCCTTGTTTGCTCAACAAAATCGGCTGCAAGCACTACGGTTCCACCAGGAAACAATATAGACTCAATCTTTTGTAAATCTGAACCAGTAACAGTTATCATTGTACCAGGAACGCCGTATTCAGGAGTAAAACCCTCCAATTCAAAAACTGGTGGAACCTCCACTTCTGGTGGCTCAGGAGTTGGTGAATCAATAGTTATGGGCTCGTCTACTTCTTCTTTCATACAAGAAGTATTAAAAACCAATAATGATCCAATTAGTATCATAAAAGATACTGTAAATTGACTTATATATTTTGTTTTATTCATAGCTATAACGTTTTGTTAATATGAGTAACCTTCTTTCTTAAAGTGCCAAAACCAAGCAGCTGCATCTCCATCATTCGCTGTAGGAGTAGCACAAAGTCTAAGTTCGTTTTCGGTGAGATTAACTATATAATATTCGTAATATACATTAGCCTCTGCATCACCATCAACCCCAAATGGAATAGTATGCCCTGTTAATACAAGCTTTCCTTCAAAAACAACATTGCCTTCTTCATCTAAAACCAGATGTTCGCCACCAACTTGTAATACCCAAGTACCACTTCCACTTCCTGGTGTTGCACCTGTTTCACTATCAAAACTTAAACCATCCATTTTAAAAGTTAGCTTATCTGTTAAAGCCATTCCTTTAGAATCAATTGCATCGGCAATAGAAGGAGCCCACCAATTAGGTGTAGGACTTAACCATCCTCCTTTACCCCAAATACAATCGGGTTGGTAGGTATTATCATCGGCCCAAACCCATGTTTTTTCAATGGCGCCATCTTCTGTTTTGGCTAATAATTGCCAATAAGGATGATCGAAGAAATTAGGATCGTCCTGCGCTATATTAAACGATTGAGTAACTTTTACTACTTTATCTCCTCCGTAAAAACTAATATCAATATCATAATCGCCCGCTAGTGCAACTACAAATTCATGAGCGGGTCCTGTGGCCATCCATCCAGAAGAAGATACCCACTGTGCAATTAGTCCTTTTTCAGAAGTTGTGCAAACCACCTTATTACCATCTACCTCAATTGAAACAGACGCTAACAATTCGGTTTCTGACTTAGCTGGTTCCATCGATTGCCTATCCTCTATAGGGTCGCAAGCTGCAAATACCAGTAAGCCTATTATAAATAAATATATAGTGTTCATATTCATTGCTTCATGTTTTAATTATTAGAATTAATTATAATCCAATGTTTTACTCCCATCCCGGATTTTGAACCAAATTGCCTTGTGATAATCTAATTTGAGATTCAGGCAATGGAAGAAATACGCGATCTGCATTAAACGTTACTTGATAAGATTCATCAACACCCGAGTTTTTAACTATTGTACCATTAGCTTCTTCTATAGCTTCTTTGGCATCGCCCCAGCGTAATAAATCGTAATAGCGAACCCCTTCAAAAGCCAATTCTTTTCTACGCTCTGCTTTTATGGTTTCTAAATCGGCTCCTGCCGATGACATACCTGAACGTGCTCTAACTTTATCAATTCCTGCTACTTCTCCTGTTAATTCTGAGTGCATTAATAAAACATCCGAGAAACGAATAATAATATCATCCTGCATATTCCAAAGCTGCATATTGGCTTGCACACCACCATATAAGTTGTAATACATTCCTCGTACATTTCCCTCGCCATCATCAGCTACAATAGGAATGTGTTTTTTAATATATAAACCCGTTTCTTCTCTATTTCTGTCTAATCCAAACTCATAATCTGGTACTTCTAAAGTTATATCCACGATAGATTGTGATAAGCGACTATCTCCAACAAAAGCCTCGCGCAATTTTGGTGATACCTGAGCAAAACCCCAGCCTTGACCATAAGGTGCATATTCTGCTCCGCGCATTCCAATGTAAAGGCAATATTGATTACTATAAGCTAATCGCCCTGGGTTACCTGGCCAAACACCTTGGTTTGTATATTTAACGGCAAACACCGTTTCAATATGACCATCCTTTGCCCAATTATCATCTAAGTACGAATAGGGCCAAACACTTTCGTAATCACCTATTAGGTCGTGTCCGCTTTCATTAATACAAGATTCTAACCATTCAACCACCATATCTTTTGTAACATCACCCTCTTCGAGCGTACTCAATTTTGGTTGTTTATAATAGCCTGTATAAAACAAATATACCCTTGCCATTAAAGCTTGCGCAGCCCATTTTGTAGCTCTACCACTATTTACAGATGCCCATGCTGTAGTATATTTTTCTTTTGGAAGGCTATCAATAGCTATTTTAAGATCAGAGGTAATTTGAGTATATATTTCGGTAGGCGTTGATTTACCTAGATATAATAACTCAGGCTCTAACTGTAGTGGAACTTCTCCGAATAATTGAGATAAGCGAAAATAAAAGAAAGCTCGTAAAAAGTAGGCCTCTCCTTTTTGCTGCAACTTTAACTCTTCATCGGTATAGGTTGCTTGATCTATTTTAGCCAAGAGTGTGTTTATATAAAATATCCCTTGATAGCAACGCTCGTATATATGCAAGAATGTATCTTCGCCCGAATTCTTAGTAAATTTATCTAAATCATTTGGAATTGGATCTGTTGTTCCTGCACCAGCAAAACAATCATCGGATTGAATATTTGCCATTAAAATAGGATGATTTTGCGCATTATCAACTGCTAAACATGAGTACGCTCCAACTAAGGCTTCATCAACATCTTTTGCATTTTGATAATAGTTGTCTAAGTCTTTTTCAAATAGATTTTCTCTATCTAAAAACTCATCTCCACAACTCGTAAGAATTGTTAGAAACGCTATTGATATATAAAATATATTTTTCATAAATTTTCAATTAAAAGGTTAGACTTACTCCTACTAAAACTGTTCTGGCTGCAGGATACAAACCTAAATCGATTCCTGATGCCCATGGATAATCATCGGGTCCATAACCTACTTCTGGGTCCATGCCATTGTAGTTTGTAAACACGAAGAAATCTTGAAGTGTAACATATAATTTGGCTCCACTAAAATATTCCATGTCTTTTATTAAACGTTTAAAGTCGTAACCAAGAGTTATATTGCTCACCTTAAAATAGTTTGCATCCTGTATATAAACATCTGAGATGTAAGTCTGATTTCTACCTATTGAGTAATCTAACCTAGGCATTGTATTAGATGTACCTTCACCGTGCCAACGATCAAACACATCGGTAGTGTAATTTTGAAGAGGAGAGTCTCCAAACGAGCGATACGATTTAGCAACTTGATGCCCAAAAGCGCCATTACCCGTGATGTTTAGGTAAATACCTTTATACTCTGTATTCAATTGAATACCCAATATATGCTTAGGGTTAGGATTACCAATATTTACTTTATCCTCATCATCTATTTTGCCATCGCCATTTTGATCTACAAATTTTAAATCTCCTGGTTTTTGATCATCAAAATAAGGTTGACCAGCATTATCAGCGCCATCTGGTGCAACCCAAGCTGCCGCTTCTGCATCATTCTGAATAACACCATCGGTCTCATACCCCCAAAAATATCCTATAGGTAATCCAACTTCAGCCCTAAACATTTCACCTGTAGATTCACTTAGCACATTACTCGGTCCATTAATAATTCCTTCTGAATTTTTAATATCCGTAACCTCATTTTCGTTATATGAGTAGGATGCAGTTATTCCATAATTAAAATCACTTCCTATTCTATCGTTCCATCTAAGCGAAGTTTCAATACCTTGATTGGTTACCTGACCTCCGTTAATCATTTGTCCGCTTATACCATTATGAGAAGGTACTTGAGTCCAAACCAACCAGTCTTTCGTATCTTTTTTATACCAATCGAATGCACCCTGTAAACGTGAGTTTAGAAGATGAAAATCGACTCCAATATTCAATTGTTCAGAAGTTTCCCAAGTAATATCCTTATTTGGAATACGCGCAGGGTACGATCCAATATCCCTTGTAGAAGAGGTTGTACCTGGCGCACCTTTATTATCGCCAAAACCATATGATGCATTATAATGTAAACTACTGCCATCACCATCGGTATAACCAATAGTAGATGAGTGTAAATATGGTTCAATAGAGTGATTACCTACTTGTCCCCAACTAGCACGAATTTTCAAAAACGAAAGCCAATCAAGATTTCCTTCCATAAAACTTTCGTTGGTTAATACCCAACCTGCAGAAACAGAAGGGAACACTCCCCATCGGTTATCTTTTGTAAAATTACTAGATCCATCAGCCCTAACCATTGCTGATAAAAGGTAAGTTTCTTTGTAATTCCACGAGAATCGACCAAAGTACGACATTAAGTTGCCACCATAATCATCACTACCTGATGCATTGGCAATTACTGTAGTATTATTTATATAAGCATTTTTATAGGTTTGAAATAAACTTTCGCGCCCTGTTGCACCTACATCATATGATACTTGCGTTGCTTCCATACTTTGACCTGCCATAACTGAAAAATTATGATTGGCAATTGGCGTAAAATCATAGGTTGCGGTATTTGTCCACATTAGTGAATTACCACTGTATACACTTTGTTCTACTTTATCAGAAGCTTCTGATTGATTTTGTGATATATCGTATTTAGGCACCCATGATCTGGCACCTCCCCACCAAGCGTTAACACCTAACTCAGTACGTAATACCAAATTATCAATTGGTTCAATAACCAAATAAGCCGAACCTACAGCAGTATTATTGTCATTTTCGCCATACTTAGTTAAGTAGTCCATCAATGCAATTGGATTACCTTCTTGCGTATTCCAATCAATGGCATAATGATATTGATCGCCACTATAAACAGGCATAAACGGACTAGCACTTACAAAGTTTCGTACATCGTTCCAATATTGATTTCCTTGGCGAATTCCATTATTCTTGGTTTTTGAATACGTTAGATTCTGTCCTAATTTTACAATATCACGTTTACCATTATTAATAATAGTGTGCTCACTATTCAATCGGAATGTGTGACGGTTATAAAATGAATTGGACTGTTTTCCCATAACACCTTCTTGATCGAAATAAGAATACCCCAATGCAAATGCTGAATTTTCGCTACCTCCGGTGATATTTAACGCATGATTTTGAATAGCTGCATTTTCAACCCTAGCCTCTTCAAACCAATTGGTTCCTTTTGACTCTCCGCTTTCTATTTGTTCCCAGTTAGGTACCATAGAAGCATAATCGTTAGGAGCTAAACCACTGTTTACACGAGCCTCATCCATCATTAATGCATACTCTTGTGCATTTAATAAATCAGGCGATTTTCGAACATTTTGAACACCATAATAGCCATTATAGGTAACCGTAGTTTTCATATTTTTACGGCCCTTCCTAGTAGTAACCAAAATAACACCATTAGCAGCACGAGCCCCATAAATAGCGGCAGAAGCAGCATCCTTAAGCACATCAATATTTTCAATATCGCTGGTACTTAAGTAATCAATATTGCTTTGAATTACCCCATCTACAATATAAAGAGGCTGTGCATCACCCGTTGTACCAATACCACGTATAAAAACCTTAGTTCCTGCACCTGGCTGCGCACTGTTTTGTACAATATTTAAACCTGGGGTAATACCCTTCATGGCATCAATTGCATTGGGCGTACTTAATTCCTCAAGCTTTTCACCTTTTACATTTAAATTAGCTCCTGTAACTAATTTCTTTTTCATGGTTCCATATCCAACCACCACCACTTCATCTAAACCCTCACTATCCAAAACCATTTGAATATCTAACTCAGTTTGATTACTGATATCAACCACCAAATCTTGAAAACCTATAAAGGAAAAGATTAATGATTTTTGTGCGTCAGGAACAACTAAAGAAAAATTACCCTCAAAATCTGAGATCGTTCCTTGAGTTGTGCCTTCAATTAAAATAGAAACTCCTGGCAAAGGTTGACCACCATCATCCCTTACCGATCCGGAAATTGTTTTGTTTTGTCCTAATATTATTTGAACAAAGCAAAACATCACCATTACCGCAAATAAGCGTAGATTCATTTTCATAAAATTCAATTTAAATTAAGTTTCATTTTTACTTATTGTATATTATACACTTTCATATTTAACAAATTTAAACGTTTTATGAATTGCCCTTACGTACTATTTCATCAATAGATAATACTTTTTAAACAAGTTTGAGAATTCTGTATTTATACCAAAAACATCATCAAATGATTGATATAATGCATTTGGCATTAGTTGTAAACCCTAATCTAATAAAAAGCAAAAGGAGCACCAATTCTTTAAAAAAGAATATAGGTGCTCCTTCTGATTCTGCCCTTCTTACTATATAAACCAGATGCTTTACAAGGTCATTATTTTTATGTCTTCTGTTTTAATATTTGCAACATCTCCAAGGATTGTAATCGTTTTAGATTCATCAGCTTCCATATCAAAGTAATTGTCACTCCATTCAAAGCCTTTTGATTTATTTAATGATAAGAATAAGCTTCGCACTAGAGAGTCTGATTTTACAGAAACCACCAACTGGTCTTCGGTTTGTTCTATTATGGAAATATCAATATTTGCCTTATCTAGCTCTTGATCTTTAGGGAAAGTAAAATAGTACTTTTGTTCAGCCAAGAGTTTATCGTTATCCTTAAGGGTAATTGATAAATAGGTTTTCTTTTTATTTATGCCTTTTAACTCTGAACTTGCAAATGTGAAAATTTGCGTTGACGTATTGGCTTCGAGTTTAAGCTGCTGGTTAATTGTTTTGAGAACCTTTCCTCCAAAATCTTTTAGCTCAATTTTTAGAGATGCTTTCCTCTCTTGCTGAAAGTCAGAAACACCATATATTTCAATATTCCCCTTATTCTGCGTTGCACTAATTATTATAGGTTCAAAAGCTCGTTTAACCGCATAATGAACCGCTTTCCAATTATGGTAATAGTCTGTGCTGCTCCAACTGGCAACAGGCCAACAATCGTTTATTTGCCAATATAATGAACCCATACAATAAGGCATTGCTCTTCGGTGCGCCTCAATGGCCATACCAATACCTTCTGCTTGTAAAACATGACTCATATATAGAAACTCTTCAAAATCAGCAGGCACATTATAATACCAACTCATGTATTCTTTAATTCTCAAATTCCCAATTCCGCTGCGCTGATGTGCTGCCATTACATCAGATTCGATATCGAAATCCTCATTGCTCGCATAGGTTTTTACCGTATTCAATTCAGGAAAAGATTGAAACCCATATTCGCTCATAAACCGAGCTTTATATTTATCAAAATCTTCAAACCGGTGCAAACCATGCCACACGCCCCAATAATGCATGTCTCCAGATGTATTTACATCACTGGCATGTTGATCTATATCATAGCCTGCTTGTGGTGACGATGGCCAATAGTCGGCATTATTTGTAAATTCATCCACAACATCAGGTAATACTTTATGAAAGATATTCACATAAGCCTCCTGTATTTCTTCTTGCTGCGCTGGTGTGTATCTTTCTTTCCAGCCCCAGCCTCCTTTTCCAAAGTAATGCCATGCTATATTTATTTCGTTATTACCGCACCATAATACAATTGATGGATGATTGCGTAAACGAATTACATTATCTTCAGCTTCCTTTCTGATATTGTTTAACATGGCCTCATCGCCTGGATACATGGAACAAGCAAACATAAAATCTTGCCAAACCATGATGCCGTTTTTATCGCATAAATCATAGAAATAGTCATCTTCATAAACACCACCACCCCAAATGCGTAACATATTCATATTGGCATTTACAGCATCGGCAACAACTTTATCATAATCACTTTTTGTAACGCGAGGTAAAAAACTATCATTAGGTATATAGTTGGCTCCTTTTGCAAAAACACGAACTCCATTTAATTCAAAAAGAAATGATTCTCCTTTCTCATCTTCTTCCCTCACTAATTTAATTGAGCGTAAGCCTGTTGATATACTCTTTGTACTCACCAAATTAGTACCATTGCTAATTTGAATTTCAAAATCATACATATTAGGCTCTCCTAAACCTCTGCTCCACCATAACTTTGGATTTTCAATAGTAAAAGGAATGGCCACTTTATTCTCTCCTTTATTTATTTCAAAAGCTTGCTTTGCAACTATACTATTATCCTCTTTATTTCTAATGATGGCTTCTACATTAGAATGTGACTCTGCCTGAATATGAATTTCTGCCTCAAGTTCTGCAACATCATTATTCACCATTAATTGCATTAGATAAACCGATTCAATTTTGTAATCATTCCAAGCACGTAACTCAACAGGACGCCAAATACCAGAAGTAACAAATCGCGGTCCCCAATCCCAACCATAATGATAACCAGCCTTACGCGTAAAAACGGACACTTTTTTATCACCTAACTCTCCATTCTCCGATTGATCATTATTAGCGGGATAAGAATAAGGAGACGCATTATATAATTCTAAACCCTTTTTAATAGGCGAATGAAAAACTATTTTTAAATGATTCTCACCAACCTTTGCAAACTGCTTTATATCTGCATCCCACTCCCTGTGCATATTAAAAGCTTTTAATACCAAGTAATCATTTACAAAAACATCAGCATAAGTATCTAAACCATAGAAATGTAATTGAAGTTTATCTTTTGATAACAATGCCTCTTCAATCTCAAAAGTAGTTTCATATACCCAATCCTTTTTATCAACCCATTGTTGATCACGTTCGTTAGTTCTGTAAAACGGGTCTTCAATTTGCTTATTATTTAATAGATCGGTATGAATAGTACCAGGAACAGAAGCAGCTCCTCTATGTGATCCATCAACTTCGCTATAAACCCAACCTTCATTTAATTGCCTTATTTCCATAGATTCTTTTTTCTCTTGTTTACAAGCACTGAAGGCCATTAAAAGTCCTATAAAATAGATTATGCGCATACGATTTATTTTTGTGGTTATTTGTAGTATCATCATTAACAAATATAAACCTCAGCTCCATTTCATTTAAATGAAAATCTAACCATATATGATACTATTTCAACAAAATACACCATAAATAATGTTAGATTATTTTTTTATAAAGAAGAAAAATATACTTTTGCTAAACCGATTTAGTATAGATGGCAAAAATATCAATAAAAAAAATAGCTGAACTAGCAGAAGTTTCAAAAACTACTGTCTCATTCGTTTTAAACGGACGAGGAGATGAAAAAAATATTAGTAAGGCAACTCAAGATAAAATTACTGCCATAGCCAAAGAAAACCAATACCAAGCAAACCACATTGCACGAAGTTTAAGTATTGGCAAATCGTTTACAATTGGATTTATTGTTCCGGATATTTCAAACCCTTTTTACGGAAAAATAGCGCGCCATATTGAACAGTTTGCCGAAGATAAAGGCTATTCGGTAATGGTTGCGAGTACAAATGAAGATTTAAAAAAAGAAAAGAAGATTATTGATCAGTTTAAAGCACGACAGGTAGATGGTATTATATTAGCTAGCAGTGCTCCAAACTTAAGTACCTTAAATATTACACTAAATAAAAATTTACCAACCGTTTTATTTGATCGAGTTTTTAAAGATTCATCTCAATCCTTTGTTGATATTAATAACGAAGAAGCTGCAATGCAACTTACTGAAACACTCATCAATAAAGGACATAGCAGAATCGCCTTCTTTTCAACAACATCCTATTTACCAAATATTTCTGACCGAACTAAAGGCTACAAAGCAGCATTAGAAAAAAATGGAATTACATATGACAGTAAGATTCATTTTGAAATTGATTTTAAAAACAAAAAAGAAGAAATAGTAAATGCTTTTTCAAGCCTAATGAATACCGAAGATTGTCCTACAGCTATCTTATTTGTAAATAATGTATTGGCATCTGAGGCATTATGGTGTGTAAATACAAACTTTGCTGCATATAAGGATCAACTATCATTTGCCTGTTTCGATAATCTTGACCTATTTGATTACTCTTTACCCAAAGTAAGCTCTGTTATTCAACCCAGTGAAGAAATTGCCAACCAGTCAGTTTTCATGCTTTGCAAGCAAATAGAGGATACTATTGATAAGGAAGGCATTCAATTAAAAACAAAGATTATAAATAGATAATATATTTTTTATCGGTTTACTAAACCGATTTACTAAATGAAATAAATGATACTATGAATATATTTTCAGACGAAAGATTAGTACTAACCTTAGATGCGGGTGGAACTAATTTTGTTTTTAATGCAATTAAAGGTGGTAAGGCTGTACTTAAACCTCACGGAACACCTTCGTATGGTGATAATTTAGAAAAGTGCCTGCAAACCATGATTGATGGTTTTGAGCATATCAAATCGCAATTATCCGAAGATCCAATTGCAATAAGTTTTGCATTTCCAGGGCCAGCTGATTATAGCAATGGTATTATTGGTGACCTAGGTAATCTACCTGCATTTAGAGGAGGTATTGCTTTGGGTGATATGTTGAATAATCACTTTAACATTCCTGTATTTATTCAAAATGATGGAGACTTATACACTTACGGTGAAGCTCTTGGAGGTTTATTAATTGATGTTAACAAGCTATCGGAGAAACAGTATAAAAACCTTATAGGCATAACCTTGGGTACTGGTTTTGGCGCAGGCTTGGTACATAACAATACGCTTATTACTGGTGATAATTGTATTGCTGCCGAGGTATGGTTGATCTCTAATTCAATAAGTCCTGATAACAATGCAGAAGAAGGCGTAAGTACTCGTGCGATTATTAATACATATAATGATGCTATTGAAACGCCTGATTCTACTTTAATGCCAAAAGATATTTACGATATCGCTACAGAGAAAAAGGATGGTAACAAAGCAGCTGCTCTAAATGCTTTTAAGTTATTTGGTAAGCACCTTGGAGACTCTATCGCCAACCTAATTAATCTATTTGATGGTTTAGTGGTTATTGGCGGTGGACTAACAGGAGCCAGCAGTTTATACATGCCCGAAGTAATGAATGTGCTCAAGGGTAAGTTTAATTGCGGACAAGACCGCTTGGTACACAAAGTATATTGCCTAGATGATGAAGCGGAGGCTAAAGCTTTTACACAGTCGAATGGCAAACAAATAAAAGTGCCTTTCTCTGATAAAACAGTAAACTACGATGCAGAACAAAAAATAGCTATTGCAACAAGCAAACTTGATGCAAGTACAGCAATTTCGTTGGGTGCATATGCTTATGCTATAAAGGAGTTAGACAAATAGAAATTCACAAAAAGAAACGATAATAAAAACACTATGTTATATCCATTAAAATTTAATCCCATACTTAAAGAAATGTTATGGGGAGGAAAAAAGATTCCAGCAAAACTTAATATTGATGTGGCTGATGATGCTACTGTAGGAGAAAACTTTGCCATATCAGGTTTAAAAAATGATATGTCGGTAGTGAGCGAAGGCGCATTAAAAGGGAAAGCACTTGCTGATTTAATTGAAGAGCATAAAGGTGCGCTTATTGGCGATAAAGTGTATGAAAAATTCGGCACTAAATTTCCTTTATTGCTTAAGTATATTGATGCGAACGATGATTTATCAATACAGGTACACCCTAACGATGCTTTGGCTGCAGAGGTGCACAACTCGTTTGGTAAAACAGAGATGTGGTATGTTGTTGAATCAGAAGAAGGCGCTGCTTTAAATTCTGGTTTCTCTAAAAAGACTACAGCTGCCGAGTTTGAGCAAATGCACAACGAGAATAAAATAATGGATTTAATGAGCCCACACAAAACAGAAGAGGGCGATACATTCTTTATTCCTGCAGGTAAAGTACATTCAATTGGTAGTGGTAACTTAATTGCTGAGATTCAACAAACTTCAGATATTACTTATCGTATTTACGATTTTGACAGACGCGATAAGTTCGGAAACCCGCGCGAATTACACCATGAATTGGCTATGAATGCAATGGATTTTTCTGATGATGATTCTGGTAAAGTTGATTATTCAATTAAAGCAAACGAGTCGGTTAACTTGGCGACTTGCGAATATTTTACTACAAATATCATTGAAGTAAAAGAAAAAATAGAAAAGGATTACAGCGCTATTGATTCTTTTGTGATATTGATGAATGTAGGAGGAGCATGCAACATTGAGTGCAATGGTACAACTACTTCTGTTAATGAAATGGAAACGGTATTAATACCGGCTTCAGAAAAGAGCATTACAATTCAAACAGAAAATTCGGCTAAACTATTAGAGGTTTACTTATAATGATAAAAGGGAATCCATTTTCGGATTCCGTGATCTTACACTATCACAAAAACTGTGTAATTGAAACTACCAAGGGGATTACCCTTCGGTAGTTTTTTTTATTTTTAATAATTTACACAGTATGAAAAAAGAAGATTTATTACAAGATGATTTCCTTTAACAGTTTAAGAACGGAGATGCGTTAAACTGATTATTGAGTAGAAAAAGCATTGTACATCCGTTGCCTGCACAAAAATGGCAAGGTGCTTTTATCTCTATTTGTCATTGGGCATAATTTCAGCAATAATCAAATACAACAAACTCCCTAATCTTAAGACCAGGGAGTTTGAATGTTTATATTATTTAAAGCAAAATTACTTCTTACTCTCATCGAAGTATAAAGTAAACGAGCGACTATACACTGTACAATACTATCAGTCTAGGTTCAATAGATAGTCTTTTATCTCTTTATGAAACCGTGTGCAATCTATCGGCTTTTTCCCTTCAAAATCTTTTATTGTTTTATCAGCTCCTTACGCTGTTAAGAATTTTACTGCTGCAAGGTTTCCTAATTCACAGGCCAAATGTAGGGGTGACCTTCCATACTTATTTACAGCATTTATTTTTGCACCATTATTTACCAAAAGTTCAGCTCTATTTAGCTTATGTTTTTTTATAGCTGTAAATAATGGTGTTTCACCATCAATATTAATCGCATTTACATCGGCTCCTTTATTAATTAATTCATCAATGAAGATACTTTTATTTTCACGCCGCGATCCAGCTATTACATGAAGAGGTGTATTATTCCTAGTATCTCTACTGTTTATGTTAACTCCCGCATCTATTAGTAATCTTGCAATAGAAGTATCATAACATTTAAAGGCCTCATGTAAGGGTAAAGAACCTGCTGAATTTGCTAATTCTAGATCAGGTTTATACTTTAATAAACTGGGTAATACATATTGTTTATCGTTAAGTATAACAAGCATCAACGGGGTATTACCATCACTATCCTGTTTGTTAATATCGCCATTATTATCAATTAATGTTGATATAAGCAAGTCTAACTTGTCAGTCCAATAAACCTCATAAATATAATGTAAAGCTGATCGCCCATTATTATCAGCAATGTTTGCATTAAACCCCTTCTCATTAATAAAATAACGAATCATTTCACTAGAGCCTCCTAAAGTAGCATAATGCAATTCTGTTGCACCCTTATTGTCTTTACTTAAAATTGATCCATTGCGAAGTAATAATTTTGCAATATCAATATGTCCAAGTTCTAGGGCGTAGTGCAATGGAGTTACCCCTTGATTGTTTGCCTCGTTTATATCATAGCCAAACTGAATAAGGTAATTTACAATATCAATGCAATTACCACTAACTGCACGGTAAAATGCATTAGTTCCATCATTATCAACTACCATTATGTCAGCGCCCCTGTTGAGTAGTAGCTTTACAAGTTCAAAATTGTTATGCTGAGTTGCCAGATGAAGGGGTGTCACTTTTAAAGAACCCTGAAGGTTTAAATCAGCACCTCCTTTGATTAATAAATCTACTGTTTCTTCGCGTCCGAGATATGAGGGGTTAATTACTGATTTATTGTAATGTTCGCTTTCAACAAAATAATGAATTAGTCCAAATTTATTTGCCGAATATACTCCATCAGCCTTTGCTCCTAACTTAAGCAACGCTTCAATAACTTTTGTATTACGTGCCATAATAGCAAAAAATAAAGGAGGATATGACGAGCTTGCTTCAACAGTTGATCTATAAACCATGTACCCTTTATGCAATACATATTCATATGTATTTATAGTGCTGTTTTTAGTATCGTAATTAGGATTGAGTCCTAATTCTAAAATATGCAATACCTCTTTAGTATCGCCAGAATTAATGGCATTTACATATTGATTAAACAATTCTTGTTGATGCTGAGAAAACAAATTTAAGCTGCTTAGCAAAAGGCTAGTTAGTAAGAGATATTTGTTCATTGTAGGATTTTTATAATGCTTACTTTAAGGTTGTTGCTATTTCTAATAAATCAACACTTTGTAATGAAGTGGTTTAATAGATTTTATCATTTTTTATTCTGTATAAAAAAGACTAAACCTATTAACAGTCGTACTATAGTTAATAACAAATTAAAAGCATCAGTCGGTTATAATAATCTCTACAGGCTCAACAGTTGCATAGCTAGGTAATCTCCAAAAACTATTTTTATCTATCACACAAGTACCCTCTTTTATTACTTTAACGGCATAACCTAAAGAATTTAGGCGCTCTCCATTATTTATTGAGGATGAACTAGAAGTACTTCTTATATCAAAAAAGTCATTCTCTTTTAATGTCAATTTTTGTTTGGAACTGAAACTATAAAATACTTCAATAAAAATTAAATCGTTTAGCTTGGCGCTTGATGGCGATAAAATAGATATACTCTCCGATTCCCTTTTTACCGTATTAATTTCAACTTTATTTGAAACATATTCTTTACCCAACAAAGTGATACTATATGGGCCATAAGTATTTAATCCAACTTTATCTGGCGTTACAGTAATCGAAGTCCCAAACCTTCTATTATTATGAATACCCCAAAATTTATCAGAAGAGCTATCCTCTTGTTCTCCCAAGTTTATATCAAGCCCCTCTAACTCCAAGCTTATTGTAACTTGAGAATCTACAAAACCAGAAAAAGCCGATGTTTTAGCCACCAAACGTATTTCTTTTGCAACTGATGGTTTCTTTTTATGCTGTACTTTACTTGTACACGACAATAAAATACTTGATAAAATAAAAATGGTAAGGGTTTTGGTGCTAATCATTGTATAGGTTTTTAAAATTAATTTATAGTTAGGTATGCTCGCGTAGAGCGAAACTTTTGATATAGGCTTCTGTTTACATTTGCGCCAAAATACCACTGTTTAGTTTTAAAAAACAAACTTAACATAAATCAACAACTCTACAATATTATTCAACACATTTTATGCTTACACAGCTATTTAAATGTTATTGGATAGCACTTTTTTTCACATCATAATTGGTTTTATACCAATGTTGTCCCAAATAAATTTTCACTCAAGCCGTGAAGGCTTCTACTTTTTTCTACAGTCAAAAAAGTAGACAAAAAGACCGTCGACTGCACCCATTTCACTCAAAAACTTAAATTGGTGCTGAAACAATTAAGAATACTCAATTCTTAATTGTCCCGATATTTTAAACTCGCATCTTTTCGTGCCTCAAAGCACTCAAACAGAAAACAATTTTTAAACGTCAAATGCGAAGCTATTCATGAAGCCCTTTAGAATTAGACTTCCCTGAATAATTCAATCCAGTTTTTTGGTTCACTGGCTGAGGTCGATACTAAACAAGGCGTGCAGCACGTTATATAAAAACGTTTAGGATGCGATTGATAGTATTTATATAAAAAAGGGCTGAATAAACAGCCCTTGTTGAATAACACCTATGCCTCTACTTTCTTTTTACTACGACTTTTTACGGTAGTGTTATTGGTATCAATAATTTTATCAATGGTTAAGGCCAAACTACCATAAGTGGCTTGGTTTGCCTTTTGCATGGCGCCAAGGTAAAGTACTATATCGTTATTAACGATACTACATACCTCTTTTTTAATAAGCGAAGCACTTTTTAACTTGGCTTCTTGCGAGCTTTGTTCTTTATAATGAAGTTCGGCGGCATTAAATTTATTTTGCGCCGTAGCCAAAGCCTCAAAGGCATCGCTAACACCTGCTAATACATCAACATGCCCTTTTAATTCGGGCTTTAACATATCGGCCATTAGCGATTCGGTAAGCGAACTTTGCACGGCATAACTTTCGCTAATTATTTTAACGCCATACTTATCGTATACCTTTTTAAGGGCTGTTGCCGATGTTCTGAATGTTGGATTAGGGTTACGCTCAAAACCCATAAGCAGATAGTTTACCGACTGAATTAACTCGTCTCTAACGGCATCGAGCGTATCGAGTTCCGATTCAACAGAATCGCGTTTTATGGCAGTGGATAATTCGGCCACTTTAGATGTTAATTGATTAATAAGATTTGAGATATAGGTATCGGCACTTAAATCGACCCTACTAAAGGCTTCAAGTATAAGCTTGCTTGTTGCATCAACTTCGGTTACTCTGCTTTGTGTAGACAATTTGTTAATCATAATTAATAATTTTAAGATTAGTATATAGATGTTATTTAAAGTATTTTATTGGATTACTTGGCACTCAGGCTAGCTTTAAAAACGTTTTATTGGCTTCGGCCAAGCTCAGGTGCGCTTTAAAAGTATTTTATTGGCTTACTTGACTCTCAGGCTAGCTTTAAAAACATTTTATTTGCTTACCTGACTCTCAGGCGGGCTTTTATAATAATGTATCGCTCGGTTTAGTTACAACTTACCATTCACCAGCAATTATATGGCGAAATTTCTATTATAATACGAGATGCTTGTTTTTTACGTGGTGTACAATTTGAAGATGTGCTAGTAATGAGGGTGTGCTTTTGGGGTATCATAAATATTTAGGTTAAAGAATTTACTTATGTAAAAATAAAACCTTTATCCTAATTAGCAATTATTTAGACAAAAAAAAGAGTCCACCTTAAATTAAAATGAACTCTCATGTATCCTATTTGTGCATAAACTTGCCCTTTATTATTTCAATCTGAAAAAAATTAACAGTTATCAGTCATTAGTTTCCTCTAATATTTTAGCTGTGAAATAAACTTTATCGAAATCACTTTTTATGGTATACCCCGTTAGATTGTTATCCTTAACTATTTCGCCATTATACATTACAACTCTGCCTGGCATGGTAAATTTAATAGCTAACTTCTCGCCAATGGCATCTTTTGTTTTAATGTAAAGTACAAAATCTCCTATTATATCCTTTTCATCCCACTCTTCACCTATTGTTGTTCTATAACTTGTTGATATTAATACTGGCTTGGGTTCTTCTTTTTCTTCTTCTTCCTTCTCCTCGGGGAAACTCAGCATGGCGGGTTCCCATTTCTTTTTATCATTTTTTTTACTCACATCTATGGCTACCAATCCCTCAGCATCGGTAAAGTACAAAATATCATTTTCGACCACCAAATTTGAGGTAATCTTTGAATAGGAAGGAAATTCCCATTCTATATCACCTGTTTTACTGTTAAAAGCTGTGATAATATTCTTTTCTGTGATTACATAAACAGTATTTTCATTCAAGTATATAGGTATTCTGCCAGAAGGTCTGATAACACCTTCACCTTTAGGAAATAAATAACTCCAGCTTCTGCGAGGATACCTTAAATTAGTATACCTAATGTTATCATCTGGCAATTGCTCTAAAAAACCATTATTTGTTGGATAAAAATATCCACATTTAATTTGTGATTGCTTTGTTTTACCATTCTTGATATTTATTACAGAAAGGTTTTCGTTACCATCATCTAACCACAATAGATTATCTGTGATGTACATAGAATGATACCTACTAAACGGTTTGCCTATATTGCTTTTTTGCCATTGTAACTTACCCGTTATTTTATTAGTGCAAGTAATAGTCCAATTTGTATAAATATTTCCTTTTCCATCAACTGCATTATGTTGATGCATAACAATTTCGTATTCTTTATGATTGAAAATTCGTGTTGGGATAGGTTCGTTACACTTTATTAATTCTCCCGATCTATCATTTATTTCGTATAATTGATTGCTCCTATTGATAAATGGTAAATTTGAATATGAAGAATCTGCAGTCATTATGTATTGAGCACTATCAATAGACCACACTAATGTACCGTTTACTTTACTATGAGCATTTATAATATTATCATAAATAAAAGGCAGGATAATTAGGCTATCGGATTGTATTATACTTTCTTGTCTTTTAGAATAATTACAATCTGATTTCCATAAAATCTCACGGGTATCAGTATTAATTGACCATAATAAATGGTTTGCATATAGAAACAGAATATTATCATCTATTACTATTGAAGAATATCGTAGGTATTTGCGAGATATAATTGTACCTAAAAACCTTGGTGATTGAGAATAAGTAGAATCTCTTTTTTCCATCCATATTCGGTTTTTTACAATTGTTTCAACTTCCGTATAATTATCATAAGCTTCACTAAAGTTATTATAAACTTCCCTGTAAAGCTCTGTATCTTTACCTACCGAATCTGCTTTTAACTGTCTAAATAGAGCAAGCTTCTGTTTTACATCAGATTTTAAAGAATCTAACTGAGAAACTGATTGCCCCTTCACTGCACAGGGTAACAAACAAAGTATTACGCCTAGTATTATATATTTTATTTTCATCATTAAACTAAATACTAATTAATAACATCGTGTACGGCAAACATGTAATGGGTTATCAGGCATATAGTAATATACAAATCTCATGTGTTCTGTATCAAGTATTTTATACAAAAAGAAAAGAGTCCACCTTAAATTAAAATGGACTCTTATGTATCCTATTTGTGCATAAACTTGCCCTTTATTATTTCAATCTGAAAAAAATTAACAGTTATTAGTCATTAGTTTCCTCTAATATTTTAGCTGTGAAATAAACTTTATCGAAATCACTTTTTATCGTATAATCCCTTAGGGTGTTATCCTTAACTATTTCGCCATTATACATTACAACTCTGCCTGGCATGGTAAATTTAATAGCTAACTTCTCGCCAATGGCATCTTTTGTTTTAATGTAAAGTACAAAATCTCCTATTATATCCTTTTCATCCCACTCTTCACCTGTTGTTGTTCTATAACTTGTTGATATTAATACTGGCTTGGGTTCTTCTTTTTCTTCTTCTTTCTTCTCCTCGGGGAAACTCAGCGTGGCGGGTTCCCATTTCTTTTTATCATTTTTTTCACTCACATCTATGGCTACTAATCCCTCAGCATCGGTAAAGTACAAAACATCATTTTCTACCACCAAATTTGAAGTAATCTTTGAATAGGAAGGAAATTCCCATTTTACCTCACCTGTTTTAATGTTAAAAGCTGTGATAATATTCTTTTCTGTGATTACATAAACAGTATTTTCATTCAAGTATATAGGTATTCTGCCAGAAGATCTGATAACACCTTCTCCTTTAGGAAATAAATAACTCCAGCTTCTGCGAGGATGCCTTAAATTAGTATACCTAATGTTATCATCTGGCAATTGCTCTAAAAAACCATTATTTGTTGGATAAAAATATCCACATTTAATTTGTGATTGCTTTGTTTTACCATTTTTAATATTTATCACAAAAAAGGTTTCTTTACCATTATCTAGCCATAAAGATTCATTTGTGATGTGTAAATCATAGAATGTTAATGGCTCTTGTATATTACTTTCTTCCCATTGCTGTTTACCTGTTAATTTATTAGTGCAGGTAATAGTTCTATTGATACAATTATATCCTTTTTCATTGCGTATTTTATTATTTAGTACCACTATTTCGTATTCTTTATAATTAAAAATTACCGAAGGTGCAGGTTCTTTGCGCTTCAATAATTGACCCGTTTTACTATTTATTTCGTACAACTGATCATTCTTATTTATAAATGAAATGCTCGGATAGGTACAATCAGCTTGATTTATAAAATTAGAGCTGTCGATAGACCATGCTAATGCCCCATTTGCTTTATTATAGGCATTTATATCACCCTTATAATTAGCCGGTAATATAATAAGACTATCGGATTGTACGATATTTCCTAACCTTATAGCGTATCTACACTCTGATTTCCATAAAATGTCACGAGTATTAATGTTAATAGACCATAATAAATGATTATGATGAAGAAATAAATCATTCCCGTCTATTGCTAATGTAGTTCTATTTAAAAAAGAAGATGATATAATTGTACCTAAAAACCTTGGTGATTGAGAATAAGTAGAATCTCGTTGTTGAATTTTCCGATCAACAATGGAATCATATTCTACATCTTTGTATTTGCGCCATGCATCTATAAAACCCTGACGTGCATCCTGATACTCTTGGGTCATTTTTGGTATTGAATCTGCTTTTATCTGTTTAAATAGAGCAAGCTTCTGTTTTAAATCAGACTTTAAAGAATCTAACTGATAAACTAATTGCCCATCCACTGCACAGGGTAACAAACAAAGTATTACGCCTAGTATTATATATTTTATTTTCATCATTAAACTAAATACTAATTAATAACATCGTGTACGGCACACATCTATTGGGTTATCAGCCATATAGTAATTTACAAAGGCTGGTTCAAATCCAAATATTTTACTTGCTAAAAATTTATCGGTTATACGGACTGAGGTAGCTTGGATATCCTTATTTTTATAACGCTCATTTGCCTCTGTTTTATATACTAACATTAATGGCGTCAATCTCGCATTGTTTTCAATATCACAAATAGCCCTCCATTTTAAACCACACGAACTCACTAAACTTTCATTCAAATCATTCTCAAAATTAGCCCAAAAGTCATTGCCTAGGGTTAAAAAAGCAGACACTGCAAAACCTGGTCCAGTTCCAAAACATGCCCCTACGCCTGATAGTAAATTATCCATCACCGCATCCTTATTATGGGCATCTTTTAAACTTAATACGGCATCCACTAAAACAAGGCCACTCTTGGTTCTTTAAAAAGAAACTACTTTTGCTTAATTTTCTTATTAACATCCAAAGCAACCAAAGTACCTAGGGTTGTACCAAAGTACAGTATGCCATCTTCCTCAACTAAGTTGGACGATATTTTACAACGTGCATCAAATTCCCATAGCAGTTTCCCTTTTTTTGTATCATAGCATTTTATTTTGCCACTATGTGTGGGTAAATAAAATTTACCATTGCTATAAAGCAACCTATCGCGAGGTATAGCAAACCTCCCATCATCAGATTCAGATTCTATGGTAAGGTTACGTTGTGGTTTTTTAAAGTTAATAATTTTACAATATCTTGATGTTAATTTTACGCATCCTGCATCTGTAGCGATAAATCGATGACAAGGTACAGAATCGGATTCGCTATAACATATTTTACCATTTTTACTATTAACTACGATGAGTGTGTCTCGCATAGAGTCTCGTATCAATAACCTGTTTTCAATAGGGTATACCGATGGTGTAGAATAAACATCGGTCCATAAAGTCTTTTTTTTGGTAGGATTGTAATATCGCACTGTATCATCTATCTCTGAAGAAAGTACCTCGCCACGTAAAATTGAAATTATATTACCCTTATACATGGATAGGCGAGTGTATGAAAACGGTAAGTTTAAACTATCGGGCAAAGCGGTTTCGTTATTTATCAGATAATCTTGCCCATCGCTATGTACAAAAGGTGACGAAGTATTGGGATTATTACGGTATTGATATACTAATTTTGAACTATCATTTTGCCAATATAAACTTCCATCGTTCTTGTTTATGGCACGTAATATTTTATCAAAACCAAATAAGATTATATGATCTTTTGTGAAGTTGAAGCTTTTGGTAACATAGTGCTCGTATGTTTTTTTCCATTTTAAAGTTTTACTTTTTGCATTGTAACAATGCAACTTGTTATTCATATAAACAAATATATGATTATCACTAACTCCTATTTGAATGCCCATATTCTTTGAGCCTAAATAAACAGAACCTTCATATAGCTTTTGCATAGAATAATGCATCCTATTCTCAGCTTCTTCAACTCTGTAAAGTGAATCGTATTCGCGTAATTTTTTTGTATAGTATGCAGCCCAATCTGTTTCTTGGGCACAAATTTTATTACTACTAATTACACTAAGCAACATAATTAAATAAAATGATATTTTCATAATCTTAGTTTTTTACCTCGGATAAACATCACTATACCTTGTTCTGCATACGTTATTGGGCTGATCTGCGGCCATGTAGTTTACAAACGAAGGTTTAAAGCCAAATATATCCTCAGCAGCAGACTCTCTCACTATTCGTATTGATGTAAATTCTATATTCTTATCGAAGAAACCTTCATTTTCTTCTTGTTTGTACTGAAATAAGAAATGAGAGAATTCAGGAAAAATCAAATTACGTCCTTTATCATGAGAAGCTAGTATTTCCCAAGGAATACCACAGGCAGCAAGGGCTCTTTCGCTAAACTCAGCGAATTGTCTTGCCCAAAAGTCATTTCCCAAAGCAATAAAAGCCGTAACAGCAAAGCCAGGCCCTGTGCCAAAACAACTGCCAACTCCTGATAAAAGATTATCCATGATTGTGTCTTTATTATGGGCATCTTTTAAAGATAAAACTACATCAACCAATTGAAAACCTGATTTAGTACGCTTTAAACCGAATACGCCTATTGCGGTACTCTCTATCGCCGGTATATATTTTTGGTTCTAAGGCACCTTTTCCGTCTATCTTTTGCAAAAGGCTAGATCTATTTCTTTATAAAATAGATCTTCATTCTGTCAACTCTATCTGCTCTTTAAAATATTTTTTCAGATATGGTTTAAGCTCATCAAACGTAAAGAATAAATCAAACCCGGGTTCGTACCCTTTAGCCCCCCATGGATAGTCATACGAAAATAGGAACCTTATACCACCAACGCTACTCTGATTTAAAACCAATATAAAATCATTCATGTGATGAAAGTTGTATTCAAAACTATACTCTTCAAAAAAATCAATAAATTCAGGATAATATTTGTTTAAGATGATTTCCTCTTCTACTGTTTTGGCTACCTCCTTTTTTATCAACTCTAATAACTTGTACTGATTTTTTATACTGAAAATACTATCGAGCTCTAAAAAAGCCATTGTCATTAAATTGATAGTGTAGTTACTATTAAAAGTGGTAGCATAATTATAAATATTCCACTCATGGCGTACACTAAATATGTTATTCGAATTATAATTTATGGTAAAATTATGATCAACTAACTGGGTTAATTCGTTCTGCTTGCATACAATACCTAAGGAATCAATCACTTCAGACAACATCACTTCGAAAGGCATGCTGGAATAATCTTTATTAATTGGTAAATCACTGATATTATTAGTCGATTCTAAACTTAAATGAAGAAAGAAATAATTCAACTTACTAGCAATGGTTTTATCTGAAGAAGTTATTTGTAAATAACGATACGGATAAGCATTTAAATAATCTATTGAACAGGGAATTGTATCTGTTTTTTGTGAAACTGATAATGAATCTTTTTGTTTTGAATAAGTCTTATTTGGGAGAAACAAGAAAACCATTATAGCAAAAACACAATAAATTGCTTTATTACTTCTCATCACTAACATTGGTATTAATTGGTACAATATCCATACTTAATTCGACTTGTAAAGTTAATCCTATGGGTTTCATTTTTTTCAAAGGTTCTTCAGTCAGGTTCTTTAATAATCTCTCTGCAGCAATATCTTTTAAGTTATAGTTTACAGATTTATTTTCCTTGTTTCTAATTTTTTTCATTTTATCCTTTGACAAAACCACATGGCAGATTGAACTCTATAAATAACATTACTGCTATCAGCAAGTTTATAAAAATTACATTCAAGAATAACTAAATTAATAACCTTACAGAAATCTATATACCCCTCTGGATCTCCTGGTATATCAATAAAATCTATTCCTTTCCAATTCATATTTTTTTCTCTTTTTGTGCAAAAAATAAAAGCAAATGCAATTATTAGTAATACGCTTATTTTTACTGCAAATTTCATGAGTTCTGTATCAAGTATTTTATACAAAAAGAAAAGAGTCCACCTTAAATTAAAATGGACTCTCATGTTTATAAAGTTATTCTGTAATCTGACGAATACCTAGGCGTGCTCCTCTTTCTTCGCGTTTTGCTCTTATGTATCCTATTTCTGCATAAACTTGCCCTTTACCGTAATAGCCAATAGGGCTTGGGGTAACAAAGAAATCACGTAGTTTCTCGGTATGCCATGTTTTGCCTCTATCCTCACTATATATATAATTAAACCATGATCCATCTTGATTCATTGCATGAATATAGTCTCCATGCACAGCCACATCTGTATACCTTTTAATACCCTTTGGGAGCTTTATAATTTCATTAGTTTCTATAAACTTTATATGGCTTTTATAGTCAGATTTATCCTTTTTAAACGATACATATAGTTGTTTTTTACATGTACTGACATTAACATATAACTGATGCTTATAACTTTCAGGAAATACATCTGTAGCAATTATTTCTTCTTTTCCTAAAGCAAAATTATACCTTATATACTGGTTTTGGTACAAATATTCTACCTCATGTTCTGATACAATTCTGGATATATTAATATCATAATCCGGATAATGTGCAAACCTATGCCAGGTTATACCTCCATCGATAGTATATTTATTTATTGCCTTGTTGATATTATTATCGTAAAAACAAGCAACTCCTATATCTTTATTTAAAAAATCGATTTTATAGATATTTACATTATCATAAGTCCCAACTATCTCCCAATTTTCAAATGTAGCATCGCCCTTTACTAAATATGAAGACCACCCTTTATTACCTGTATCAACAACCACATAAAAAGTACTATCAATATTTATTGCAAGCTCGCAAACTCCTTTGCCGAGTATAGTTTTCTTAATGTTTTCACCGCCATCATTAGATGAAAATACTATTGCATCAGAACCTGTATCTGGCACAGAATCGAGAGATTGAGGTAAGTTGCTCCCAACAATAATAAATTGCTTCTCCGTTACGCCTAATATTACCTTCATATCGTAATTACTTAATGCAGAAGCAAAACCCATATACATTGATTCTCCTGGTATATCAATAAAATCTATTCCTTTCCAATTCATATTTTTTTCTCTTTTTGTGCAAAAAATAAAAGCAAATGCAATTATTAGTAATACGCTTATTCTTACTGCAAATTTCATGAGTTCTGTATCAAGTATTTTATACAAAAAGAAAAGAGTCCACCTTAAATTAAAATGGACTCTCATGTTTATAAAGTTATTCTGTAATCTGACGAATACCTAGGCGTGCTCCTCTTTCTTCGCGGTTTGCTCTGATGTATCCTATTTCTGCATAAAATTGCCCTTTATTATTTCAATCTGAAAAAAATTAACAGTTATCAGTCATTAGTTTCCTCTAATATTTTAGCTGTGAAATAAACTTTATCGAAATCACTTTTTATGGTATACCCCGTTAGATTGTTATCCTTAACTATTTCGCCATTATACATTACAACTCTGCCTGGCATGGTAAATTTAATAGCTAACTTCTCGCCAATGGCATTTTTTGTTTTAATGTAAAGTACAAAATCTCCTATTATATCCTTTTCATCCCACTCTTCACCTGTTGTTGTTCTATAACTTGTTGATATTAATACTGGCTTGGGTTCTTCTTTTTCTTCTTCTTTCTTCTCCTCGGGGAAACTCAGCATGGCGGGTTCCCATTTCTTTTTATCATTTTTTTTACTCACGTCTATGGCTACTAATCCCTCAGCATCGGTAAAGTACAAAATATCATTTTCTACCACCAAATTTGAGGTAATCTTTGAATAGGAAGGAAATTCCCATTCTATATCACCTGTTTTACTGTTAAAAGCTGTGATAACATTTTTCTTTGTGATTACATAAACAGTATGCTCTTTTAGGTATATCGTTCTATCATAAGGCCAAGTAATACATTCTTCTTTGAGAAATGAATGCGTCCATCCTTTGCGAGGATGTTTTATATTACTATACTCAATTTTATATTTTGAATGCCTTTTAATAAAACCATTATTTGAAGGGTAAAAGAACCCACTTTTAATATGAGATTGCTTTGTTTTACCATTCTTGATATTTATTACAGAAAGGTTTTCGTTACCATCATCTAACCACAATAGATCATCTGTGATGTACATAGAATGATACCTACTAAACGGTTTGCCTATATTGCTTTTTTGCCATTGTAACTTACCCGTTATTTTATTAGTGCAAGTAATAGTCCTATTTGTATAACTATTTCCTTTTCCATCAACTGCATTATGTTGATGCATAACAATTTCGTATTCTTTATGATTGAAAATTAGTGTTGGGATAGGTTCGTTACGCTTTATTAATTCTCCCGATCTATCATTTATTTCGTATAATTGATTGTTCCTATTAATAAATGGTAAATTTGAATATGAAGGATCTGCAGTCATTATGTATTGAGCACTATCAATAGACCATATTAACGATCCACTGGCTTTACTATAGGCATTTATATTAAAATAAGGAAGTATAATTAGGCTATCGGATTGTATTACATTCCCACTCATCTTATCATATCTACAATCTGATTTCCATAAAATTTCACGGGTATCAGTATTAATTGACCACATTAAATGATTATTCTGTAGAAATAAATTATTCCCATCTATTGCTAATGTAGTTCTATTTAAAAAAGAAGATGATATAATTGTACCTAAGAACCTTATATGTTTAGTATATAAAGAATCTCGTTGTTGAATTTTCCGATCAACAATGGAATCATATTCTACATCTTTGTATTTGCGCCATGCATCTAGAAAACCCTGACGTGCATCCTGATACTCTTGGGTCATTTTTGGTATTGAATCTGCTCTAATCTGTTTAAATAGAGCAAGCTTCTGTTTTAAATCAGACTTTAAAGAATCTAACTGAGAAACTGATTGCCCATTCACTGCACAGGGTAACAAACAAAGTATTACGCCTAGTATTATATATTTTATTTTCATCATTAAACTAAATACTAATTAATAACATCGTGTACGGCACACATCTA
The DNA here is from genome assembly GCF_947489045.1 of Saccharicrinis aurantiacus. Lineage (NCBI taxonomy): Bacteria > Pseudomonadati > Bacteroidota > Bacteroidia > Marinilabiliales > Marinilabiliaceae > Saccharicrinis > Saccharicrinis aurantiacus. The sequence continues at coordinate 37,334 of NZ_CANLCN010000022.1, read as the reverse complement.
TTGGGTTATCAGGCATATAGTAATTTACAAAGGCTGGTTCAAATCCAAATATTTCTTCTGCAGTATTTATATCCGTTATTCGAATTGAGGTAGCCTGAATATCCTTATTTTTATAACGCTCATTTGCCTCTGTTTTATATACTAACATTAATGGCGTCAATCTCGTATTATTTTTAATATCACAAATAGCCCTCCATTCTAAACCACACGAATTCACCAAACTTTCATTCAAATCATTCTCAAAATTATCCCAAAAATCATTGCCTAGGGTTAAAAAAGCAGACACTGCAAAACCTGGTCCTGTTCCAAAACATGCTCCTACACCTGATAGTAAATTATCCATCATCGCATCCTTATTATGAGCATCTTTTAAACTAAGAACAGCATCTACCAATTGAACACCTGATTTAGTACGCTTTAAGAAATTTGATTTTGTCATTTTTTCTATAAACTCGCCTTTACGTACACATTTTTTGGCAGCATTTAAATCGTTATTGAGCAAGGGCTTTATTTCCTTATTTAATTTATACGTTTTAAGCATATCCTTTTCAAAACTTACTTTTTCAAGCTTTTTGGCACTAATAAAGTCATCTATTTTTGCCCAATTATTTTTTATTTCTTGCACTTGATTTTTAGATGCTCCCAAAGCTTGCAATATTTTCTTGCGTTTTTGACCACTAAAATCACCTGTTTTTATATAATGTTCAGCATTTATAAGTGTAGTTCCAATTATAGCCTTGCCCTTATTGTTAAAATAACTTTTCACATATGCTAAAGTAAGTTCTGCTATATCCTGGCTAGCTTTAAATTTTGAAAAGTGATTTATAACAATTTCGCTTGCTATTTCTTTCGGATTATTTACCTCTTCTTCAAGCCAACCTTCATCCTCAAGCATATTAAACACCGCCTCTTCTTTAAGCGCAAACATTCTTCTTTGGTAGTATTTATATACTGTTGCTATAATAAAACGGGCTTCTTCTTCAATAGCAACAATAGCAGTACCTTTGAATAAATCATTAACAAAATCGGCACAATATATTACTCCTGAGAAATCATCTTTTTCATCTCCCTCCTCATAAAAAGATTCATTTTCTATATTGAATGGATTTCGCTTATCTTCATCGTTAATTAAAACATCAATACGTGTTCTACATATATACGCTATTATTTCTTGCAAACCACCTCCTTGCATATCGGAGTTTTCTTTAAGGTCGCTACCATTCCAACTATCTTTAATTTGGGAGTGAGATTCAAAACTTACGTCTATTATATCGGCCATTTTATTTTAATTTAGGTTTAGCTACTAATGTTATGCTATCTTCATTACTTTGGATGGTATGTGTAAATGAGTTATTCTCCAATATTACTCCATTGTGCTCTATTACTCTATTGGGCATACCTAGATTTACTATTACGTTCTCGCCAATTGCATTGGATGTTTTTATATAAACAATAAATTCTCCGTGGTCTATATATTTAGTCCAAGGTTTACCATCTACACTTTGACATTCTACTTGTAGTAATTCAGGTAGTAGTTCTTCCACTGGCTCATCCTGCGCTACTGGCCCGGGGCCAAAGGCCTTATCGTTAGGGGTTATATCGGTAACTTTCCACACTTTTTCGTGTTCGGCACTGCGGTTACGCGTAATACCTGGCGATAAACGCAGGTTCATCATCATGGCGGTGCTTCCTATGGCCGTCATTTGCTCACCTACACCAACACAATAGCAATCCCAAAACTCTATTTTAAAAGCTTGGTCGAGGTCGCCATCGTAAAACACCAGTTTACCTTGTTTGGTATTGCCCTGCAATAGCCACTCGTACAAAAAGTCGTCGTCGCCAGTACTTTGCAGTTGCATATTAAAAACACCCCCAATTTTATTCATATTTAGTTTAGCCGTTGGATTGTCCAATGGCCTTAGGTATTTATCGTAGTTATAGCTAAAGTTAGGGGCTATACCGTAATCTAAACCTGCCTTATGGCGTGCCAATGCCAAGCTATTATAATAGGCTGTTTCATATATCTCATCGCCAAATTCACCTAAACTATTGCTAAATAACTCAGGAGGGCTAAAAAATGAAGATTCTAATTGGCGCTTACATTCGGCTTCTAATTTTTCATCAAGTAAACTAGGCCTAATAGTGGGTACATTATGGCCTTTTGCTTTTACTTTATCTGCATCGCCCGCTTTATAAGGGAAGTTTTTTTGCAGAAACTGCCTGTACAATTGTTTATCTACTTCTACAGGACAGAAATACTCATAGTGCAGCGTTGATATCCAACGCTCGTGGCTATTAACCACTAGTTTTATTTTATACATAAGTTTTGGGAAATGGGTAAGATACTATTGTATTTGGCATTTGAGTTTGGGATAAAATCTTTTACTAAATTTGGTAGTACAAGTATAACATAAGATTTTATAATTAACAAAGATATACTCTGCATTTCAACAGCTTTAAGCCTCAAAACTAGCTACTTTGATACAAAAACCACATAAAACGTAGTTAACACATACAAGCAAACGCTTGTTTTTATTGACTTCTGCTCATTTTCATTTAAAAGCTATGACTAAGTAATTAAAAAATGAGTTTTTACAACTGAAGATCAACACATCACTATCAAAGCTCCTCGTTATAATGGCATGAGTCCACTAGGGTGGTAATTATTTAATAATTTGAAACCAACATGAAAGAAATTTCAATAACAAAACCTATTCTTATTTCAATTGGCCACTTTGTATAAATCAACCGTTGTGTTAAGGTCTTTTATGTAGTTTGTAAAAGCGCCAAAGGTATCGTTAATATAATCTACTGTGGAATTTAAGTTTTTAATGGCTTCAAGTAATTCGTTACCTTCATCAAGGTTGGATAAAGAGGCCAATTCAATGGTGGCAAAAGCATCCTGAAATGTTCTATTCTGAAGTAAATTCTTATCAAACTGACTTACTATGGTATTATTCTCTTTTTCAGTTTGTATAAGTTCATCACGCAAAGTGTTAAAGATATTTTCCACCTCTACAACTGATACTGAAATACTCTCTGCTAATTTACGAACTTCGTTTGCGACTACAGAAAAGCTTCGCCCATGTACACCCGCTTTAGCAGCTTCGATACTGGCATTTAATGCCAAGAGATTAGTTTGAAATGCAATATCCTTAATAAATTTCACTATATCATTAATGTCTTCTATTTGGTTACCTAATTTGGCTACCACGGAAGAAAAGGCGTGAATACTATTCGATGTATTTTTAATGTTAGTAGTTGCCGAATTTAACGATTGTTTGGTAGTTAATACCTTATCTTGTATTGTTTTTGATTGGTCGTTTGCTTTATATACCGACGAGGTAACCTGCACTATAGTAGCGTTTAAATTATCAATGGAGCCATCCACATTTTTTTTATCACCCGAGATATTACTTGCGGTTCCTGAAATTACTTTTATTTCGTTTACGAACTCATTTAAACGCTTAATAGCTGTATTAAAACCATCGGCTATTTCACCAACGGCATCGTTACTATCAATATCAACAAAAACAGAAATATCGCGATTGGAAATTTTACTAGCCACCACAGAAATCTTCAATAATTGCTTGATGAGAATAATCTTCACAAACCAAAAACTAACAGCTCCCACGGTTATTCCTGCAGCAATACATCCTAATAAAAAAAATGGAAAAAGACCCTCTTTCCATTCTACAAAAGCACTTGCATATACTGGGAATATAAAGCCCATTGTAATGCCAAAGCCCATCATATAAATAAATAATTTACGTAGGATACTAGCAGATTTACTTTTCATAAGTTAAGCTTTTAGGTGTTTGAATACCAAAAGATAACAATTTAACCTGAACTTATTTTAATCCACAATGCATAATATTACGAATAACATGATTTTCTTTATTAACTTCAATTAGGAATTAATCCCTGAGATGTTCCTTGCTTTTATATTCCCAATGTATTTAACTTTTTACTTTAGCTTAAGCTCTGTTTGATATACATCAACGAGCTTTTTATTTGAGTATATTTTAGTCATGGCTAAATAGGGATCGGTCTTTTTTCCGTTTGGAGATGACAAACTATTAAAAGGAAGCGCTTGTTTTAAAATAGTTTTTCCAGGTTTAAGGATATAACCGTGGTTATTAAGCTCTAATATTGGTTTCTCATGGGCATCAAAAACCTCTGTTACAACATCAACCGTTTGGTGGTTTGAATAAGCGTTATAAAGATTAATGCTTAACTGATAACTCGATTGACTATTTGCTGATTCTACCCTATTTAAATGAGTTCCTTCTATGGGAATATGTAGCTTATTAAGCTTAACCAAACACACATTTTTACACATGCCCGCGGTATCGTTAAGCGATGGCACCAATTTAAACATTACCTCATTCACTCTTCCATCACTTGTTATATAGTTGCTTATATCGTAATAAAAAGATGAATCTCTGCTTTGCCTATTATCTAGCTTATGGCCGTTTATCCAATATTCTGAATCATCAGATACGCCACTAAACCATAAATAGGCTTTTTGATTATATGATAGATTAAGATTAAAATGCTTTTTATAATAGGCTACTTTTTGAGCTAATTGAGACGATACTTGGGGTTGATGCCAAGTATGAGGAAAATTGACTAATTCCCATACACTATTTTGAGACGCATTAAGTGTAGATATTGTATTATCTGAAAACGTAAAATACCAATTTTGGTTAAAATCGAAATTACGTTTAAAAGGCTCTTGTTCTTTACACGATATAAGAACAAATAGGAGCAGGAATAGAATAAAACCATTTTTCATGAGATTTTATTTTTTACGCTTTAGTTTAAAAACACCTAAAATCCGCAAGGAATCATCTATTGCACATTCAAACATCACTTCCTTGCTGAATTTAGATAATCATTGGCCATACCAAAACCTAATTTCGGAGATGGTATGTTGATTTCATTACCTTCTAATCAATATCTTTTGACTATGCAGTCCTGTTTTTGAATGCACAACTACTACATAAACTCCATTAGCATAATCGCCAATGGGTATTCTTGAATTTGATTGATTGATATTCTGCGACAATATTTTTTGTCCTTGCACAGTAAATAATTCTAGCTTTTCTATTTGTTGCGAACCCAAACTTGAAACTTCTATAAAGGATGATGCTGGGTTTGGTTTAAGGCTAAATTCAGATTGCTTAATGGGTTTAACTGCGGTATCCTTTTGTAGGGTTCTATCAATTTCTCTTGAAAAAGAAAATGCCTGTAAAGCCACACTTGATATATAGCCTCCATCATCAGAAAATTTAACCGATATATTGTTATCCGTATCTAATAATTCATATGGAACTGCTACCTCAAGCACGCCAAAGAAGGTATCACGATCTTTCTGGTCATCACCTTTATAATCTTTTATTACATCTAAAGGCACACCATTAAAATCTATACTAGGGTAGATTTCTTTACCATGATTACGACCTACCCCAATTCGCAAAATAGCTTCTCCATAATCTGATGTAGATACATTTTTAATTTCAAAATGATTAGCCGTATTGGCTGCTATTGGTTTATAGTATTCTGTAGCGTAATATTTTACTTCGTTTGAAGTTTCATCAATTACAACATCATCCGCAAAAGTATACTCAAGTACCAAGGTGGCCTCAGGAGCCATTTCAATAGCATCTGGTAAATTATTATAAACCTCCTCTGTTATTACAGGGCTGTCCTTATCTGTTGTTCCGTTTAAATGGTGGTGTTTCGCTTTTAAGGATTGAATGGCATTTCCTTCAATTCTAATATTAACCTTAACCTTATAATTCTCAGTTAAATCTAAACTATTTACGATTACATACACTTTATTACCATCTACATAACTATCGGTAAGTACATCTAAAACATTTGGTTTAGAATCTACTCTGATACCTTTTACATCCTTCCACAGTTCGTAGGTTTGTACCATTTCAGAATACACCCAAGTTCCGGTATAGCTGGCAGGTTCATCCTCTCTACGTAACAAGCGATGATTATAAGTATCATTAACTCCATTTGTACCCCAATCGGCTTTAACGGGTAAAAAGTTGATGGTTTTATTAATAATATTGGCACGGCTCATAAACTGCATCATCATACTGTTAACCGATTTTAAGTGTAACCAATCGCGGTAAGGCGACCAGGCACCGAAATAATCGTGCATTTGTGCACCATACTCCGATATCATAAATGGTTTTACCTCGTCAAACGATAGGTAGCTGTATTGCTCCATCATATCGAAGGTAGCTTCCATTTGAGCACCTTTACGATACTTTTGTTTGCCATTATTTATGGATGGAAAATCATAAAGGTGAATAGTCCAGTAATCAGAGTTTTCACCTGCTATATCCATGTATAGTTTCCATCTTTCTTCCCATTGTTGAAAATCGTTTTTTTCGATATCTGGAAAAGCTGTACAGAAACCACCTACCAAAACATCATCATTGTATTTTTTAATTTCTTTGGATACTGCATTATGAAACTCAAAAACCTCTTCGGGAGTATTGGTTTTATCCATATCAACCAAATGCCAAAGTGGCTCGTTAATCACCTCGCAGTATTTAGGTTTAACTTTTCCTGTTGTTCCTCCTGTGCCATAGTACTCTTTTAAATAGCGCCCCATAAATTCACCAGTGGCAGTTCCAAAAGGTTCTTCATCTGTATCTGTTTGCGAAAATGCCCAATCGTTATAGCCCATCTTTTGTCCGTCGGGCCAAAAGGGATGAAGTTGTGCACATAGTATTTGATCGTTTCTATGTTCGTAAGGGTGCCATTCTGTTTTAGCAGCATAATTATTTTTTTCGCGAGTTGCATTCGTTACTATATTGGCCGGATCGGCAAAACCCTCGCGAGCCGGATCTTCTTTGGTCCAATAGTTTAATTGCCATTGAATGCCTCCCGTGTTTCTACCTAGGTATACATCATATCCATTTAAAAAGTGATCGCGTAAATCATCGGTAAAGTTTGGTCCATAATTATCATCCCATTCATTTTCGCCAACATCAGCATGGATGGTTACAAATTTATTTCTATCGAAACTTGATACTTCTCCGAGTATATGTTTAACATCAACATTAACATCAACCGTTACCGTATCTGTATCGGCAGCTTTAATTGTGTTACTCATGAAAAAGCACAGAAGTAGTAAGCTGTATTTTAAGTAACTCTTCATCATGTGAAATATGTGTTAGTGATTGCTTTTACCCATAAAACCGGAAAGGCAAAGCCTTTCCGGTGTATATAAATAGATGTGATGATGATTATCTATCCTCTGTTTCTGAAATACCTATCTCGTCAAGATAAACTTTCAATTGTCCTCCATTTCCTTGGTTATTACCTCTGATTTGGAACGAGTTTAAGCCCGCACCTGGTGAAGCAACTACAAAAGAAGAGTAAACCCATTTTCCGACTGGGAATTCATCATTAAATACCGGACATCCTGGTACTGACCAATCAGTACTTGTTGCCCAATAGTAACGTAAATCAACACCTGCAGGATCATTGATAGCACCTAAGTCTTCAACATAAACCCAACAGCTAACTCTATAATTAACCCCGGCTTTAAGCTCAAATTGCCCCCAAACATCACCTGTTTTTTGACCGGCAATCATTCCGCCACCTGGCTCCATTACTATATACGAAGACTTAGCTCCAGAATAAGCTTTTGCATCAGTAATATCCATAGTGTATGCATCCCAAGGAGCACCCCACCATAAATAATTCCAGTCATCGTTCGTAGTTGTTTCAAAGCTATAATCAAAGCCTGATCCTTCAAGAATATTGGCACGTATAAACTCAACATCAGCTGCAAATGTTTCTACTTTGGTGTAGCTAACCGACTCTAAATTACCTACAGCATCATCGTAGTTAACAACTACATTATCGCTACTGTATAGATCTTGATTTAAATTAAGGTAAACGATGTTTTTAAGATCCGCATCTTGTGTTATACTAGAAACAGATACACCAATAGACTGGCTTCCATTTGTAACATCTAATACAAAAGCACTAGTCGGACAGGTTGAAACGTCGTTTAACTCAGAATCAAACTCAAGAGTAATTTGATTTCTCTTTTCCTTTGTATTCTTAGTTGACAATAATAATATTGGATCTTCAGTATTGGCTAATACTTTTACGTAATCCATATAAAGTATTGTATCTACACTCCATTCATTCTTTGCCACTAATTGCATATCGTATGTTCCAACACTAATAAAGCGATGACTAATAGTATCACCTTTATAAGATGTAAGAACTCCTGCGTCACTAACAAAATTATACTGTACTTCATTAGGTTCACCAGTTCCGCCATATTCAAATACAACCGGACGACCTGCTAATACTTCATTCAACGCACCATTCTTATTTTCAAATACATTCTCTGTTTTAAGATCTGTTGCTGTAAAGCTCGCTTTAACAGAATCAACAATTGTTATTGTTAATTCCGTATTAAATTCATCCACATCAAGCTGTTCTCCTTGCGCATAAACCGGTCCGTTAAACTTTTGTGCCAAAGGAATTTTATATTCCCCGGGTTTTGTAAAACGTACTTTAACAACACTTTCGTCAGATGTTGTAATAAAAGTAGAATCAGCATCTAAAACTACACCTTCTGGGAAAGTCCACTCTCTACTAGATACGCCTCTTGATAGATCAATAAGGTCAAACGATTCATAGATTTGCGTATAGTTTTGGCCCGTACCAAACGAAGTTTTAATAAACGAATGATTTGGCTCTTCTGATGGGATTTCATACTCATCGTTACACGACCAAAGTAGAACTAAAGCCAAAGAGAGCACCCATGCTATTTTATGATTTATTTTTTTCATTTCTTGTCTTTTAATGATGAATTATTAATCAATAACACGATTAGATGTACGTTCCTGTGCAGGAATTGGGAAGAAATCGTGGTTTGCTGAAGAGTAGTTTTGAACAGGCACTTTAAAGTCTTCCCTTACTCTCTGATTTAAGTACAATGGCCATTGTCTTGGAGCTGTTGCCGGAATAGCCCATGAATCCTTATCTGGGTCATACACCATTAGCATATTATAGATTTTAGCTTCTTCTGTAGCGCGTGCTTCAAGTACATTTTTAACCATACCCCAACGTACTAAATCAAACCATCTGTGTCCTTCGAAAGCAAGTTCTACAGGACGCTCAACCATTTTTATGTGGTTCAATAAATTGGCTGCATTCCAAGCAACAAGCGGATATGTTGATAATTCGTTAGCAAAACGAGAAACACTTAAGTTAGGGATTTGACCACCATACATTGTTTTATACTTTTCTAAAGTAATAACGGCAGCTCTTCTTCTTAACTCATCAACATAAAACATGGCTTCATCTAAAGCATTAGCTCCATCTTTTTCAAGAATTGCTTCGGCATACATTAGGTAAACATCAGCTAAGCGAATCATTCTGAAGTTAATTCCTGAACGACAATCATTATCTGAATCTTCAGCATCTAAATAATTCCAACCCGTCCATTTTTTCACTTTAGAACCTTGTCCGAATGAGAAATTGGCTTTACTTTTTTCATCATCAGTTTCTAGTAAAGGTGCATTGTAATAACGCTCACCTTCTTCACCCCAGTTATTCTCTGTTCCACGCTCGTTTAATACTACGATTGAACCAAAAGTACGTGACGAAACGAATTTGCCTTCATTGCGAGCATCAGTTACATCCATTGAGTCTCCTGATACAAAAAGCTCTTGCAACCAATAGGTTGGCAAACAAGTATTATATCCACCAGCACCAGTAATACTAGCAAAGGCTGAAGATATTGAAGTAGCCTCTGAACCTGAAGTTCCGTGAATATCATCTACTCTACCTCCAGGTGTTCCTGGTTTAAATTGATCTGAGTACGAAATTTCAAGTATCGATTCTTTATTAAACTCATTGTCGGCAGTGAAATTATCCATATAGTTATCCACTAAACCATAAACCGTTTTTTCATCAATAACTTCTTTGAGATACATGGCTGCATTAGCCCAATCTTTTTGGTATAAGTAAGTTTTACCTAGCATTGCTGTAGCAGCTCCCCAAGTATATTTGCCAGTAAACTTTTTATCTTCCCAAACTTTTGGCAAATAGGTACGAGCAAACTCAAAATCAGGAATTACCATATTTGTAATCACCTCACTACCTTCTGTTAGCGGTTTATGTAACTCCTCATCAGTAAGAGGCATCACATCGTGCACAACTGCTGTATTAAAGTTGGCTACCAATAAAAAGTAGTTTAAACCTCTCACAAACTTGGCTTGTGCAGCAATCACATTTTTTTCATCCTCTGTATAAAAATCCACTTTCTCTAAATAGTAAAGAACCTGGTTTGCTCTGAATACACCAATGTATAACTCAGACCATTTTGCAATAACACTTGGTGAAGCATCATTCCATGTATACTGACTGTATTGCAGGTCATTTCCATACCACGATTCTGCACCGGCCAAATCAGTTTTCATCATGTTCATCACGTTATCTCTACCACTAATGCTGCTAAATTGTAATGCACTATATAAGGCATTAAGAGCATAATCAAAATCCTGTCTGCTATTCCAGAAAGAATCTGTTGTCATTGCATTGGGATTTACTTGTGTAAGTAAATCATCCTCACAGCTTGAAAAGCTTGTGGCAACAACAAGACTAATAACTATATACTTTAATATTTTCATTGCGTTCTAAAATTTAAAAGTCAATTTGTACTCCCATTAAAAACTTACGAGAAACTGGATAATTTCCTTTATCGATACCTCTATTAGATACTCCATTACCACCAATCTCAGGATCGTAACCTTCATACTTTGTGAATGTTAATGGGTTTTGAGCAGTAATATAAAAACGTAATTTATCTATGTTACCGTTAAACACACTCTTTGGTAGTGTATAACCAAATGATAGATTACGCAAACGAAGGAAAGAACCATCTTCTAACCAATAATCTGATCTAGTACGGAAGTTATCATGCGTATCGCTTGTTCTGGCTGCCATAATATCAGAATTAGTATTGGCAGGAGTCCACATGTAGTATAAATCTTTATGACGGTTATTACTGTATGCAAATAACTTAGAGCCATTATAAACTTTATTACCATGCGAATAATATAATTGCATGCTAAAGTCAAAACCTTTGTAATCTAAATTCGCAATTAAACCAGCTTCAAATACTGGCATACCTGAACCTTGATAAGTTCTATCATTATCATCAATTACACCATCACCATTTACATCAACATACTTTAAGTCACCTAATTGAGCGTTAGGCTGAATAGGATTACCATCAACACTATGAGCTTCTAACTCAGCTTGCGTTTGAAATATTCCATCTGTTGGGATTAAGAAAAAGGCTCCAGCTTCGTAACCCGGACGCATATAAGTAGTAACATCTTGCACTGTTGCTCTCCAAGTACCAGGCTTACTATCCCCTAAAGGAATTTCATCAAGATCAGATCCCAAATCAGTAATTTCGTTTATGTTTTTAGTAAATGTTCCTGTGATTTGCCAATTTAAACCGCTTTTTGTTCTTGACTTATAATAAGATGATAACTCAACCCCTTTATTAGTCATGTTACCTACATTAACCATACGTGTACTGTACGAACTATTCCAATCGTTAGGAACTGTTGTACCTGTAGATAATGGAATTGGTACTTGCAACAACATATTACGCTTATCGTTCTGATAAAGATCAGCAGTAAAATTAAATTTACCTTTAAACATTAATAAGTCGACACCAATATTACGAGAAAGATTTGTTTCCCACTGCACATCAGGGTTTGCGTATCCTCTTTGGATAGCACCTGCACCTAAATTATGGTCAGAACTGGTTTCTGCAGCCCAAGGGTAATCAATATTTGCATCAACATAAGCAGCATATAAATATGGAGGAATACCTTGGTTACCAACTTCTCCATAACTAGCACGTAATTTCAGGTTTTGTACAGATTCTAAATTATCCATAAAACCTTCTTCACTAATATTCCAACCAGCAGATACCCCTGGGAATGTAGCATAACGGTGGTCGTTACCAAAGTTAGAAGATCCATCGTGACGAACACTTGCAGAGAATAAATACTTCTCATCATAATTGTATTGAACACGCAATAACTTACCTACAATTCCTTGTGTATTTTCTGTACCATTTGTTGCTGTTGGTGTTTTACCACCATCAAATACAGGTACTGTATTACTTACCCAATCCACTTTACGTGCAATTGTATTTTTGTAATTTGTTTCCTCACGAGTATAACCAGCAATAGCACCTACACTATGTTTTCCGAATGTTTTGCTATAATTTAATAAGAACTCCATTGTAGTTTTGCGAGAAGTAGTATACGTTTCTTCTAAAACAGCTTCGTTTCTACTACCCAACTCATTTGGATTTCCTTCTACATCATATACTAGGTACTGAGGTTGCCAAAAACTTCTTTGGTATGCCCAATAGTTATAACCTAAATTCGATTGTAATGAAAGTCCATCCATTAATTCAAATTTCAAGTTAGTTGCAAAATTGTAACTATCCTCTTTTCTAATATCATCCTGAGTTAACAGTTTTGATAAAAAACTAACATGATCAGGGTTATTACCCGGAATAACTACTGTATTTTCAGTTGTTTCATAGTCTGCCAAAGGTGGACGATAAGGACCTTGGAAAATTGCAAACTCATATAAACTATACGGCTCAACTTCTTTTTCAGAATGCATTAATCCTAAACTAACAAAAGCTTCAAAGCGTCCCTTTTTCATATTTGCATTGGCACGTGTATTAAAACGTTCGTAACCTGACTGAATTAAAACACCATCTTGCTCAAAGTAGTTAGCATTTACATTAAAGGTAACATCCTCTTTACCACCCGACATTGTAATACTATGATTTTGAATACTTGCGTTATTGTTTGTAATACGATCAACAAAATCAGTATTATAATCCATTGCATCAGGGTTATAAAACAGAATATTAGAAACACCACCAGCTGCCGCTTGATTCATTTCATCAACATAAATATGTTCTGGCGTATTTAATAAAGGCGTACCTGAAGTAATATTCTGAATACCATAGTATGATGATAAACTTACTTTTGTTTTACCTGCTTTACCTCTTTTTGTAGTAATTAAAATAACACCATTAGATGCACGAGTACCGTATACTGCAGCTGCTGCACCATCCTTAAGAATATCCACTGTTGCAATATCCTCAGAAGCAATATTTGGATTACTATTATAAGGAATACCATCCACAACATATAAAGGAGATGATGTACCATTGATAGAACCTAGTCCACGAATTTGAATATTCGCTTCCTCACCTGGTCGACCACTACTTTCAGTTACATTAACACCAGCAACTTGTCCTTGTAGGGATTTGGTAAAATCTGAAGCTACAATCTTAGTCATCTCTTCAGTTTTAATTTGAGCAACAGCACCTGTTAACTCTTTCTTTTTCTGAACACCATAACCAACGGCTACAACTTCATCTAAAGAAACAACATCGGGAGCTAAAGAAACGCTTAACGATGTTTTACCAGCTACATCAACACTCTTAGTTTGGTATCCTATAAAAGAGAATCCTAATTGAGCATCGCTAGCAGCACTAATATTATACTGTCCGTCAATGTTAGTAATTGTACCATTTGTTGTGCCTACGATATATACACTAACACCAGGGATAGGATCTCCTGTTTCCCCATCCGAAACAACCCCTGTTATTTCTAAATTCTGGGCCAACACTGAAACACTGTTCATGGAAAAGAGAACTGCTAGTACTAGCAATACCCGCCATGCATTTGTTTTCATTCTTTTCATAAAACTCTTAATTTTTGGTTTAAATCCATTTTTCATCTTAGATCGAGCATTAAGTCTTCGAATCATGTTAACAAATGTAAATAGGTATTAAACAGTGTTACGGTCGTATTTTGTCGTTTGAAAGTCGCTATTTGAACACATAGGGGGCAATAGGAAACCATGGGTAGGTATTTGATACCTACTAAGTAGGTAGAAGGCCGCATTACTTTCTAAAAACTTTACACGCTTTACTAAATAGACAATAAAATTTATAATTTTGGGATTGAAACACGTTAATCGATATCCACTATGAGAAATGTAATTTTCACATGCCTTAACATCTTTTTAATATTAGTACCCTCAATAGTATTATCAGCAAATAATGTTGATAAAGCCCTCATTAAAATTCGTACCCTAGAGAACCAACCTCAAAACGAGGTAAACTTTATATTTCAGGATAAGAATGGTTTTATGTGGATTGGCACTTTGGATGGCTTGCATAAGTATGATGGATACACCTATAAAACATATCAAGTAGAAAATAATAGCAATAGTATATCTAGTAACCTTATAAAAAGTATAGCGGAAGACAGTAAAGGAAATATTTGGGTTGGAACCTACGATAAGGGTATTTGTAAATTAGACCCGCGCACAGACGAGTTTACTAATTATTATAATACACCTACGAAAAAATATTTTAACACTAACGATATTACAACCTTAATAATTGATAACAATGATATTATATGGACTGCAAACTGGCAGGGTATTAATAAAATAAAAATGGATTCAACAATGGCGAATATTGAATCTATTGATATAATACCATTTGATACACGCAAAGAGGGATTCATTAAAGTATTACATCAAGATAAATTCAATAATATTTGGGTTGGAACCAATAATGTACTGCTTAGACTATTAAACCCTGATGCTGCTATATCCGACATAAAATATCAAAGTTTTAATATTAACAGTGAAACAATCTGCAATAGTGATAATGGTATTTATGTGGGAAGTGTTAGCGTATACCATATTGAAACCAAAGATATAGGCAACAATACACAAGCTCAAGTAATTGATGCCAAACCAAGTTCTGCATTATTCTGGCATAATAATATTTTATGGATAGGAAATAGAAATGGTTTATTCAAAAAAGAAAAAATAAAAGACCACTGGCTAGAAACCTTACCTTTCATTGATGATTTTACTAGAAATAAAATTAACTGTAACATCGTTTCGTGGATTACCTCCGACAAAAATAACCAAATATGGATTGGAACAAGGGGTGGCGGTGTTAACATTGCGAGGGAAAGTAAAAAACCATTTGAACACTATAAAAATACAACAGAGCAAGGTAGCTTAAGCAATAACTTATGCAGAAGTGTATTTGAAGACAGTGAAGAAAATTTATGGGTTGGTACCGAAGAAGAGGGCGTCAATTTCCTAAAAAAGGGATCAGACTATAAATCAGGATTTATTAAACTCGATGTAAATAAAGACAGTACTAATAATAGAGCGTATGCCATTGAAGAGTCTATTCATCCAAAATCAACGAAGCACAAACGTATAATTTGGGTAGGAACTAGTCATTCTACAAACTTATGCGGCATAGATGCTAATACGCTAAAGCAAGTTGCAACTCCCCCATATATTGGTTCGTTAGGGTTTGTGTTTACCATAAAGTGCTACAAAAATAAATATTTATGGGTTGGAACTTATGGCGAAGGCCTATATCGCCTTGCTTTAAACGAGCAAGGTGAGATTAGTGATTACTTAAAAATGACTCCTTCATCGAAGGATAATACATCTATTTTATCACATATAATCAGAAGTATTAACATTGATTCGAAAGGCAACCTATGGGTTGGTACCGATAAGGGGTTAAACGTACTCCCGGCAAGTGAAATAAATTCAGCCAACCCTAAATTCACACGCTATACTAAAGGTAGTGCAGATGGAGAATTAACTCATGATTATATACTACAGGTATATGAGGCAAAAAATAAAGATATTTGGGTTGGCACCATGGGTGGCGGCTTGATGAAATTTAACGAAGGTATTGGTGGTAACAAACCAATTTTCACAAATTACACTAAGGCTAATGGCCTACCAAACAATACCATAAAATCGATTTGTGAAGATACTGAGGGAAACCTATGGTTAGCAACTAATAAAGGAATTTCTAAATACAATACTAAAAACAAACAATTTACCAACTACGATAAAAGCCATGGTTTACAGGATAATGAATTTTCTGAAATTTGTGCCATCACTCGTAATAATGGCCAAATTGTAATGGGAGGAATCAACGGTTTAAATATATTCTCGCCTGAAAAAATAAAAAAAGACCTTCTTAAACCGAATATGTTCTTTACTAATTTTTATATCGATAATCAGGAAATAACAACGCATACTGAAGGTGAATACAAAGGAATATTGAAAAATAACATTCAATATACCAAAGAGCTCGAATTAGATTACGATAACAATAGCTTTTCTATAGATTTTGTGGCCTTAAACTATACATCGCCACAAAACAATAAATATCAATATAAACTCGAAGGTTTTGATGAGCAATGGTACAAAGCCAGTGCAGGATACAGAACGGCTAAATATACCAATGTTCCGCCAGGAACTTATACTTTTAAAGCCATAGGTTCTAACGGAGATAATGTATGGAGCGATCATCCGGCTAGTGTAAGCATAACCATAAACCCTCCATTTTATAGAACTTGGCTTGCTTTCATATTCTACTTTATTGTTTTAGCAATGCTTGCTGTTTTACAAAGAAGAACAGCTTACATGCGACATAAAAGAAAAAATGAGTTGATTATAGCTAATATTGAGAAAAATAAGATTGAGGAAATTTCTCAAATGAAATTAAAATTCTTCACCAATATTTCGCATGAATTTAGAACTCCCTTGACTTTAATTTCAGGACCAATTGAGAAGTTACTGAAAGACAATAATAACTCAAATCCTACCGACAGAAGATCGTATCTAGAATTAATTAATCAGAATGTAAAAGTGATGATGCGATTAATTAATCAGTTGATGGATTTTAGAAAAATGGAACAGGAAAAATTACTTTTAAAGGTGAATGCTTTTAATATGGTTGAATTTGCTGCTACTATTTTTAATTCGTTTGCTGAATTAGCGAATCAAAAAGAAATCAACTACGAATTTATTCACCAACAAGATGATATACAAGTATGGGGCGATCAAGATAAACTTGAAAAAGCCATTTATAACCTACTTTCGAACGCATTTAAATTTACAAAGAACGAAGGTTCAATTATTGTTGAACTGAAAGTTGATAGCAAAAATGCTTACATATCAATTAAAGATACAGGCTTAGGTATCAGCGAAGAAAATCAGAAACAAGTTTTTGAACGATACTTCAGAGACCGAACACATTTACAAAGCAATGCTGGTGGCACAGGTATTGGCTTAGCACTAAGTAAAGGAATGGTTGAATTGCATAGTGGTAAAATTACTTTAGAGAGCGAACCCGATGTTGGTAGCACATTTACAATTATATTACCACTTGGTAACCATCACTTTAAAAAAGAGGAAATTGAACAAACTCCAACAGCATATGATTTTAACCAGTTATTAAAGACTCAAAGTTATACGGAAGAACCAACGGTG
Organism: Saccharicrinis aurantiacus; assembly: GCF_947489045.1. NCBI lineage: Bacteria > Pseudomonadati > Bacteroidota > Bacteroidia > Marinilabiliales > Marinilabiliaceae > Saccharicrinis > Saccharicrinis aurantiacus. The sequence continues at coordinate 19,883 of NZ_CANLCN010000022.1, read as the reverse complement.
ATTCAGGATGATGAAGTGACCATACAATCTCCTGCCCGAAAAGCGAAAATTTTAATTGCTGAAGACAACAATGACCTAATGGTATTTATTACTAAAATGCTTAACAGTCATTTTACCATTATGCAGGCTGAGGATGGAAAAATTGCCCTCGATCTGTGCAAGAAATCGATACCTGATCTTATTATTAGTGATATTATGATGCCTAATGTAAATGGCATAGAATTGTGTAAAACAATAAAATCAACTGAACTAACAAGTCACATACCAGTTATTCTGTTAACTGCTAAAAATACCATCGAATCACAAATTGAAGGTTTAGAAACGGGAGCTGACAGCTACCTTAATAAACCATTTAACTTTGAAGTACTTTTAGCTTCAATAAATTCAATACTACAAAACAGGGCGCAGCTACGTAAAAAGTTTCAAAAGGAAATTGAAATTAATCCAACCATTATTGCCAATAACTCAACTGATACTAAGTTTATTGATAAGATTCTCGCTATTATAGAAGAAAACTTATCAGACTCTTCTTTTACTGTTGAGAAATTAGCGGAAACCTATGGCGTTTCACGAATCTACTTAAACAGAAAAATTAAAGCCTTAACGGGAGAAACTTCGAACCAATTTATTAGAAATATAAGACTAAAACATGCTGCTGAATTATTGAAACAAGGCAATATGAATGTGTCTGAAGTTACTTGGATGGTAGGTTATAACGATTTGAAAACTTTTAGAGTTAGATTTAAAGAAAAGTTTAATATTAGTCCTTCAGATTATTCTCAACAATTTAAATAGCGAAAAAAACATTATACCATTAACAAAAAAGCGTTCTAAAGAATTATTCAATTCATTTAGAACGCTTTTTTGTGATAAAATTGAATTTAAAAACTATTGACGGAGAACACGTTCAGAAAATTGTATCCCATTCTTATCTATTACGTTCATAATGTAAAAGCCTTTTGATAAGTCTGCAACTGAAAATTCAGCTGCTTTTAAATCCACATTAATTTGCTTAACTAGATTACCATCTATTTGGTAAAACTTAATCGTTTTAATTTGTCCAGCCTCTTTAACTCTAACTGTATTCTTAAGAGGATTAGCGAATACAAGCAAATCAGATACCTGTGTCTTATTAATATTTGTTGCTTCTACCCTTTTGTAGGTACGAATCCAATCAATTTTAAATATATTATCTTCTTCAACTGCTAACTCTGCAGCCGTTGGATAAACTCCATTACTAACTTGCCAACCCTGTGCAGCTCCTGAAAAAATAATAGATTCAGGACTTGACAATCCATTGCCATCTAAATGTTCATGAGGATCAATTATATCAGCTCCGGAAACGGTTCTTACCAAATTGCCATCAATATAATACTCTAGGTGAAAAGGATCTCGCCAATATACACCCACTGTGTAAAACCCATTTCTCCAAAGCGAGCCATGTGGCATTAAGCGATAATAACTTCCTGCATCAGTAGGTTGGTAATCTTCTTTATTTTCTGAAAAAGTATGATGACTTAAATGCATCCGTTCAGCAAACCAATTTTTAGACGAATTGGTACTTTCAGACCAACTTGAACCATATGCCTCAACAATATCAATTTCTTCACGGCTATTGGTACTAAGCATCCACACAGCATTTGCCATTACTGCGTTCATAACCTTCATTCGAGTTTCAACATATACTGGATAAACTACCTGATTTCGTGCATGTATGGCACTAAAAAAATTATGCCCTGCCTTTTCTGGATTCACCGTTGCTTTTAATTCTAAATTACCATTAGTTACCTTTGAATTATCGGGTGTCCATATTGTATTTCCAAAACCTGGCCACGAATTAATATAACCATCTTCCCATTTTGAATTAAATATTTCGCCTTTATCTGAACCAGAAGGGGTTTCGTAGTTAAAATCATCAGATAAGGCTTCCACCATTTCCCAATCAAATTCACTATTACCTGCCTCCGCAGGAATATCAATTCCATCCCAATCATATTGGGCAAAAACAACCACTCCATAAATAATTGCAGCTATTGTTAGTGTAATCCTTTTCATATCAAACACATTTTTAATTGTAAAATTTATACCATCAGCCAATAGTAAAAGCTTTAATTTATAAAGCAGAACTATATTCTTATCCCCTTACAACAGGTAAGGATTGATAAACCTAGAAGTATTTTTCGAGACACTAATTGGCAAACAGACAATTAACAATGTGTATTTGATAACTTACAGAATACGCCGCCTTTAAAATGCTTAAGACTCCACATTAAGTACAATCTAAATATTAAGGTATCTTCAATTTCCAATAAAAAGCAAAGCGTATTTGTAAATCGGAAAAATGCACCACCATTCTTAAAATTTTCACAAATACGCTTTCAAACTCCAATAACAAATCTTTTTTCTAAAGGCTAAATTCCTCCTTAATTTTAGAGGTATGCTCACCTTTCATTGGCGACCCTATTTCTGATTTTAATAATGCTCCATTAATTTGAATAGGACAACGTGTGGTTTTGTATGAAAATCCATCGCCCATATTTACTTCCTGAATCATATCGAGTATTTTAAAGGCCTCGGTATCAAACAGTGTTTTCCAATCCATAATTTCAGCACACCAAATATCTGCGGGTTCTAAAACTGCTAACCAATCTGCAGTGTCTTTAGTTTGCAGGTGCTTTCCAAGGATATCTTTAATTTCATCGCGCTGCGTAAACCACGATTCTACTTCAGTGAAAACTTTAAGCTCTTCGCAATTTAACAGCTCTCCTAAAAATGGAATTTGCCCCATCGCTAAAGCGATAAAACCATTTTGTGTAGGATATACACCGTAAGGTGCTCCCAAATAAGCATGTGCACTATTGGTTTTAGCTCGCACTGTTGGTTGTCCTCCATCTGTAAAAAAAGCTGTGATAGATTCAAATTGATATTCTATGGCAGATTCTAACATACTCACTTCTACCCTTCCTCCAACTTGAGCATTTAACTTTCGATATAAACAAGCTAATATTCCTTGACAAAGGTGTGATCCTGATAAAATATCAATTACAGCTAATCCTATTGGTACAGGCCCTGCTCCTTCGTTACCATTTAAGGTAGTGAGGCCTGATATTGATTGTAACATCAAATCTAATCCTGGTCTATCTTTCCAAACACCTTCTTTGCCATACCCGCTTAATTCGGCATACACAATTTGTGGATTGATGGCTTTAACTGCTTCAAATGACATGCCTAATTTTTCAGCTACTCCTGGTCTGAAATTATGCATTACCACATCTGCTTTTGCAATCAACTTATATACTTTTTCTCTATCAGAAACGTCTTTCATATTGGCCTGATAGCTTTCTTTATTTCTATTAATGGCATGAAACATTGATGATTCGCCATTCATCACCAAGTTTGAGAAGTACAACTCACGTGTACTATCACCAGTAATGGGTTGCTCAATTTTAATTACTCTAGCTCCCAAGTCGGCCAAACGCAAACTTGCTGAAGGAGCAGATAAAAACTGACTAAAATCGACAACTAATATTCCTTCTAATGGTTTTGACATGACTCTAATTCAATTTAAATTCTTTTTCTATTGCTTCGTTATCTTCTCCTGGTTTCGGTGCCGATTTGCGACTAAAGAGCTTCTGTCCATCAATGTAAATAGGACATCGCGTTGTTCGCATCTTAATATGATCTGAAGTTTCAACTTCTTGATCCATTTGTAGCACTTTATAACCATCGTGATTGAGAAGCTGCTCATAATTATAAACAGGCGCACATTTTAAATCGAGAGCCTCAAAAATATCCATCCAAGTATCCGTACTTTCCTTAATAAAACAGCCGGCCAATAATTCCATAATCTCATCACGATGCGTAAACCAAGTATTTTTATCGGCATATATCGAAGGCAATTCAATTTCCATAGCCTTGGTTAAGATATTTAAAGGCGTTAATGCAATGGATATATAACCATCCTTAGTTTTATAAACACCATATGGCGCTGCTAAAAAAGCATGGGCATTTCCTTTTTTAGCTCTTTGTGGTTGCTTCTGTCCATTGTTTAAATAGGTAGTAATTAGTTCAAACTGAATATCTAAAGTAGACTCCAATAAACTCACTTCAACAATAGACCCTTTACCTGTTTTTGTACGATCTATTAAAGCAGCTAAAATTCCTTGCACCAAATGAACTCCCGTAAAAATATCAGACGTTGCTAATCCGCTTGGGGTTGGATTATCATCCGCATTACCGCTTAAATGGTTGAAACCGGTAAGCGACTGAATCAATAAATCTTGCCCTGGTTTTTTTGCCCAAGGCCCTTTTGAACCATAACCAGAAACCACCCCATAAATAATACGAGGATTTATAGCCTTCACCGTATCATAATCCAAGCCAATTTTTTCCATCACTCCTGGGCGAAAGTTATGCGTCATAACATCTGCCTGAGCAATAAGTTGCTTTACTTTTTCAATGTCTACAGCATCCTTTAAATTGGCTGCATACGATTGCTTGTTGCGATTGGCAGTATGAAATACCATACTACTTTCATCAATATATAAATTTTTGATGGCAATATTTCTACCTGCTTCACCAGTACCCGGACGCTCTACTTTTATAACTTGTGCTCCTAAATCGGCCATTTTTAAACCTGCCGACGGACCTGCCATAAATTGAGCAAACTCCAATACTTTTATTCCTTTTAACGGTAACATATATTATTTTTTCGACTGTTTATACAAAGTATTTAATGTGTGTAATACTTCTTTAGCATCACCGCCATTCATCATAAACTCACGTATCGGTGCTCCTGCATTATCCTGAAAGAACATGTGCCCATGATATCGCGGACGAAGAAAGGCTCTATCCAAAGCAGGCAAAGTATCTTTAAAACAATCCATACTATTAAAATTGACATAAGTATCTTCCCATGCTTTTCTGTGACCTGGCTGACCTCCATTATCAAAGAACAAAGTACTTTGAGTTAACGGCGCTGCAAAATACTCAACATACTTAGCTGCAATATCTTTATGCTTACAATCTGAAGAAATAGCCAAACCTGTACCTCCTAAAGTAGAAATCAATTTCTGATTATCAATAGCCACCATATCATGGAACTTTAGCAATTTATTGGCATACCCTCTTTTTGAATAATTGGCATAGCCATAGGCGAATGGCGAATAAGCATATTTATCGCCTAAAGTCATAGCCTCATATACTTTAATTGGGTTCATATCGTAACATTCTGCATCAATGTACTGACCTAAATCACGTAGCATTTCTAATGCCTTAAGTCCAACCTCATCGCTTATTACTTTATCTTCTGATTTACATACATCTTCACCCAAAGTAGAGCATACCATATAAAAGCTCATCAGTGTATCCTGCGGAATACCCGGGATGGCGACTTTACCTTCTTTGGCAAGATTTACTAAATCATCCCATGTTGTTGGTAATTCAGGCAGTAAATCAGGACGGCTTGCAGCTACCGGAGTAGCAGCATCAATGGCTAGAGCCCACTGATGATTATTGTAGCCATAGCTCTCGTGAGATTTACCCACAGTATTCACTGCTAAATCTGCCATAAAGGCTTCTGGCAAATGTTCATCTAAAGGAACAATTACACCTGTACGTGCAGCAAAACCAGCCCATGGGTGGTCGATAATTAATAAATCGTAACGTTTTGCCAATTCATTAATAGGCTCATCGGCGAAAGCCTGAAGAGAACGTTTTTCCCAAACTATTTCAACATTTGGATGCAATTCATGAAACCTTTGCGCTGTAGCTACTGCTGATGTAAAACCTCTACTATGATCCCATGTAATCCCCTTAAGGGTGATATTTTTTTGACTCATTTTAATATTATTGTTATTTTTTATTTACAAGAATAGATTTTCAATGATTGCCTAAACATTCACTCAACTAACTTGAATAATCCATGTAAATGGTACGCTTTTGTAAATATTCTTCAATTCCATAAACACCATCTTCGCCACCAAAACCACTCTTTTTATGTCCGGAATGATAGCCTTGTATGTAACCTACGATGTGCTTATTCATAAAAATAGTTCCGATTTGAAACTCTTGTATGGAGCGCATCATTATATTATGATTCTGAGTATATAAGTAAGCAGATAAGCTATCGTCACGTTTATTCAGGAGTGCTTTTGCTTCCTCGTAACCATTGATTTTTACAATTGGTAAAACAGGGCCAAACATTTCTTCTTGAATAGAAGCGTGATCTTCTTTAACATTTAGCAGAACAGTTGGCTCGTACCAGTTTCCTTTTTCAAACTCAGCTCCTTCTGGTCGTTTTCCTCCCAAGGCTAACTCGGCACCTGCTGCAATATTTTGCTGAACTATTTCATTAATTCGTTTCAATCCAACTGGGCTAACATTTGGCCCCATATCAACTGCAGTCATTGGGTTACCCACTCTAATTTGCTGAACACGTTTTAATAATTTATCAGTAAACTCATCTGCAATTTTATCATCTACAAAAACCATTTCGTTACAAATACAAACTTGTCCGCAATTGGCATAACGAGAAATTACTGCAGCTTCAACTGCCTTATCAATATTCGCATCTTCGAGCACAATGAATGGAGCTTTGCCACCCAATTCTAAAACTAAACCTGCCACATTAGTTGAGGCCGATTTGTAAATAGCTTGCCCCGCACGCGTGCTACCGGTCATTGATATTAAGCGGGTGATAGGGTTTTCAACTAAAAACTTACCTAAACTAGGCCCATACCCTACTACCATGCTAATAACACCCTTTGGCAATCCCGCATCGTGCACAAGTCGGCAAAACTCTGAAGCCGTTATTGGAGTTAACTCAGAAGGCTTAATTACCATAGTATTTCCGGTAATTAATGCAGGCCCTATTTTACGACCAATTAAGGCCAAGGGATAATTAAAAGCCATCAGGCCCACTGTAACTCCATAAGGGACTTTATGTATTGATAATTGTTCATTGGGATTATCAGATGGGAATATGCTTCCTTGAATACGCCTTCCTGCTTCGGCAGAATAATTAATATAGCGAATGGTATCGTCTACTTCTCCATATGCTTCGGCAAGAGTTTTTCCTTGCTCCATTACCAATAATTTGGCAAAATGTTCTTTCTCTTTCCCTAATCTATCAGTGATAGCGTATAAGTATTTTGCACGCTCATTAGCTGGTAACATTTGCCATGCAAACTGAGCTTTCTCTGCACTTTCTAAAGCTAATTGCGCTTCGCTCTCATCGCTCACATACATTGAGGCAAAAACTTCACCATTTGCAGGATTCTCAACCTCTATTTTTTCTCCAGAGCTTTTTTTAATCCACTCACCGTTAATATAACAATCGTAGTTTTTAATTTCCATAGCCGTAAATTCTATTATTTAAAATTTGGATTCCTCTTTTCAACAAATGCCAAACTACCTTCTTTAGCATCGTCAGTATCATATAATGTATCAACTAGCTTCGATTCTAATTGCAAGCCATCTTCTAAGGATAATTCTATTCCCATTTGTACACTTTGCTTCACTGCCGCAATGGCTTCCAATGGTCCATCTGCAATTTTTTTAGCAAAAGCATGTACTTCTTCCTCAAAAGTATTCTGCTTAAGCAGATGATTAACCAGTCCTAATTCAAATGCTTTGTCAGGAGATAAGTTATCTCCGCTTATTAATAATTCTAAAGCCTTACCTGCCCCAATCAAACGAATTAAATATTGCGAACCTCCATTACCTGGCATTAAGCCCAATTTAATTTCTGGTAAACCCAAAAAGTAGTTCCCTTCAGAGGCCAAACGTATGTCACATGCCATAGCTAATTCAAGTCCTCCTCCAAGAGCATGACCCGCAATAGATGCAATGGTTATTTTTTTGCTAGTGTGTAATAAGTTGGCCACTTTTTTAGCATACTCAACCATCAGCTTATTTTCATCTACACTATTTTGTTGAAATACTTTCACATCGGCACCTGCACAAAAGAATTTATCAAGCGCACTTTTTAAAACGATTGCTTTAATATTGTCATCTTGTATGGCTTCTTCTATGCAACTCAATAACTGTTTATGAAAATTAATTTCGTAACAATTGGCTTTGGGGCGGTTAATTATAATATAACCTACTCTTTCTTTTATCTCTAATGATATTACCTGATCCATTATTTTGGGATTTAGAATTACAATCACATATAAATCAATCTTTCATATATGAAATTACATAAAGTAAAATTATCTATAAATCACTATAAATATGAGTGGTAAATACATTTGAAAGATGCCCTTTTTGATAACAAAGTATAAATCGATGTAAATTTCTGTACAGTTTTTAACTAGACAGCGATCATACATTGAGGTTAACAGTACATTAATCATTACAATGCAGGATTAAATACATTTCCGCAATCACATACTTAATAACTATATTTATAGCTTAGTATTCAGTAAATTAAGAACAACGACAACTTTAAACCTTTTGCTAACATACCCATTCACGTGTTATACAACATGCTTTTTTCACAAACATTATATTTAACAAACAGTATACTTGCACAAAGTAAATAAGTGAAGATTTATTCTTTTAAAACACTGTTTAATATTTGTAACTAATACAAACATCAACTTTAAACTCACTTTTTCATAATTATGAACAACCCAAACAAGAGGAATCTCGCATACGAGAATTTCAGATTGTTCTACAAGGACTCTGCCCAAAGTGGGGAAGCTTTAATCAGTGCATCGTCTATCAAACTTAAAGCAACACGAAGTTTAATTACGGAAAGAATTACCTTATTAAGAAACTCTTTACTTGTACCTTCTGAATTTGCATGGGCTCTGAATTATATTTCTATTAATTTAGAGATATTTAGCAGTCTTTTGGCATCACATACTAAAGTTTTAGACTTAAACAAAAAAGATAGTCTAATAACGCTATGTTGCAGCTATATAAAATCAATGAAAGGCGCATTACTTAAAGGGCTTGTTACTATGCCTGATGCAAAGGAGAAAATACACAAATTAGAAAACGAAGCTGTAAAGAATAAGGTAAAAATTGTATGCCTTGAGGACCATTGGATTTTAAGAATGCCTAAAGGTCCAAGCTCATTTATATTAAAACCTTTACTTACTAGCCTTAACACAGAGGTGGTTACTAAAAAACAGAAACCAGAATTAAAATCTATAGAAACGACAAAACATAACTTTAAACTTAGTGTTGACTTTGGAAGTGGTTTTAGTAAACATATATTACATAATGAAAAATACCACATTGTTAAACAAGGTGATTTTTCTTCAGGTATTGATTACCTTGTTTTTCTTGCTGATATAACAAAAGAAATAAATAACACTAAAGATATATCTCGTGGCGCAGCAGGTGTTGGTAGAGATAATCCAATTTTAAAAAACTTAGTAAATTGTCAAACTTCAGAGGTGAATACTTTAATTCAAGATTCTGACAAGAAACCAAAAGCTAATTTAAGAGGCCTATATGGCTATATTGCTAAACACGCCATTAAGTTGCTTCCCCGAGAACTTCAAAACGGAGCAGAGATTTTCCTTACTGGGGGTGTAGCTAAACACAGAACATTGCAAAAAATATTTGAGGAAAAAGTTTTACTATTATTAAACCTAAACTTGAAATTATCCCTTAATATATCTTTGCTTTTAGCTCTGCTCTTTACATATAAAACCTTATAATTTTAATAAATATGAATACTTTTCTTTTAGGCTTAACTGCTATTAATTTATCAGCAGCATGTGTTTGGCTAATAGTTTACAAATTATTTAAGAATACTTTTATTCTTTACATAGGCACTATTATTTTTATTACCATTACAATAATTGCCAATGTTTGCTATACAATTGGTATGCAAGGATTAATGCACCTTACATGGGGTGTTCCTGTATCAGGTTTTTCCGTTATTTATAGCTATGTCATACTCGCAAAAAGGGTGAAAGATCCAATTACCCATGTTACATCTATTATTCAAAAGATGAGTAATAAGGACTTATTAGTGGAAATTGACGATAAGTATAGAAACGAAAAGTATGAAATAAAGAATATAATGATTGCCATTGAAGAGCTCTTAAAAAATAATAAAGAATTAATCAATCAATTGGATGAAGGTTCTGATAACATACTCAACTCGAGTACACAAATTAGCTCCAGTGCTAATACAATTAGCACTGGAGCTTCTGAGCAAGCCAGTGGTATCGAAGAGATTTCTACATCCATCGAAGAAATGACCACTAGTATTCAAACAAACTCAGAAAATGCCAACGAAACAAAGGATATTTCTCTAATATCGTATGAACAGCTAAAGGTATCGCACACAAAGGTTGCCAAAACTGTAGCTTTAATGGATTCTATTTTTAGTGAAGTATCTAAAATCTCTACAATAGCAGATGAAACAAACATTCTGGCTCTCAATGCTGCCATTGAAGCAACAAGAGCAGGAAGTGCTGGAAAAGGATTCTCAGTTGTAGCCAACGAAGTTAGAGACCTTGCTACAGAATCGAATCAATCTGCTGAATTAATAACACGTTTGGCAAAAGAAGGTGTAACTTCTATTAATGAAGTTATGAGCGATATTGAGATACTCAATGAGAAAACTTCAAAATCTACTGAGTTAGTAACTGAGGTAGCCGCAAGTAGTGTAGAAATGTCATCGGGAGCAAATCAGATTAATTCTGCTATTCAAGAAATGAATTCTGTAATTCAACAGAACGCTGCATCAAGCGAGGAACTAAATGCTTCATCGCATTCAATGCTTGATTTTGCGAAGCAGTTATCTTCAATAGTGAAGGAATATCAGTACAAATAAAAAAATCCTAAGTAGAAAATACTCAGGATTCTTTAACCACAATACCTTAACCTAGGAATATCCTATACCTTAAAAAATTGAATAAGTCTCTGTAAGTTCTGAGCTTGTTCTGTTAAAGCTTCAGAACTTGCTGACACTTCTTCACTTGAGCTAGCTGTTTGAGTAGCAATACTACTTAATTCTGTTACTACATTGTTTACTTGCTCAATCCCTCGCTGCTGTTCTTTAATGGCTTGATGGTTTCCCTCAATTAATTCATTGGCTTTATCTAAACTAGAAACCATACTCGCCATTTGTTCTTTTGTGGCGGAAGTAAGCGCAAGACTATCGCCCGATAGGGTATTAATTTCACCCCCAGCCTGCTTACTCACATCAGCTAGCTTGCGCACCTCGTTAGCAACAACGGCAAATCCTTTTCCGTATTGTCCTGCTCTAGCAGCTTCTACTGCAGCATTTAATGCCAATATATTTGTTTGCATGGCAATATTGTTTATCACCGAGGTATGTTTCGATATCTCTACAGAAGCTTCCATTGCATCGCTCGTTTTATGACTGAGTTCGTCTACTTTACCAGAGGCTTCTTTTGCTATCTCAGCAGTTTTATTCGAGTTATAAGTATTTTCTTGAATGCTTGATAACATTTCATCCATGGTAGAAACTACCTCTTCAACTGAGGCGGCTTGACTATTGGCACCTCCAGATAACTGAACAGAAGTTGCTGTTAGTTGTGAACTTGCTGAGGCTACATTATTACTACTCTCTCCAATTTCGGTAACTACACTCTTTACTTTTGTAGTCATCGCATTTAATGCATTTGCTAGTTCTCCTACCTCATCGGCTTGAGCCAAATTAATATTTTGCGTTAAGTCACCACCTGCTACTTGCTGTGCAAATTGCACAACGATACCCAAAGGTTTTGTAATAGAATTAGCTATAAATCGGTTTACCATTAAAAATAGAACCATGATAACCAATACTGCAATCAGTAAGGTATTTCTGATGGCAGATACTGACTCTGAAATACTACTACCAAATATATTTACGAGTATATAAGCATCAATAATATCAACATAACGGTAGTACACAATTTGCTCATCTCCCTTTACAATAAAAGATACTTTGCCTTCTTTTGAATCTCTTCCTTTTATGAGCTTATATAAGTCTGAGTCTGCAATATTCTGCTGCTTCTCAGTTGGATGAATAATATAAGTCCCATCGGAATTTAATAATGATGGAAAGCCCTTATTTAAGTACTTTCTTCTTCCAAACGAATTTGTTAAAAACTCTAAGTCTTTTTCTTTTACAGCCGATGTAAGCATACCTATAATTTTACCATGCCGGTATATACCCTTATTAGCTGTCATATACCACTCTCCATTATGTAATTCTTTACTTGAAGAATAGGTACCTGTTTCAATTACTTTTATGAGTTCAGAATCATTTCGAATAAATTTACCAATATCAGGTTTTCCATCCTCTCGCAATATATTAGTAGAAACACAAACATATCCGTTATCTGCTTTTTGATAGAAACGGGTGTAACCATAGGTAGCTTCTTTAACTTGGTATGCAAAAATGGTATCTCCCAATAATGGTTTATGATTAATACTAACCATTGGGATTGAACATGCGAACTTCTCTTGAGACTCGTAATCAATAGCATCAATTGAATTAACAATTGACTCATCAATAGTCAACAAGGATAAATAGTTTAATTTACTTAACGCGGACTTGAAAGTGCTGCTTAAAGCATATTGGTTAGCTATTGTTTGCCGAACTAATAATTCTCTTAAATCGTCGGCCTGCTGATTCATAAATGAATCAGTATTCTGATATAACTGTTCTTTTTGTTTGGTTTGAATAAAAGCCCCAAGTAATAGAAAGCATATTAATACAGTACTTCCTAACACTATATTTAATCTTTTACCGATACTAATATTTGTAATAAACTTCATCTCTCTCAATTTTAGTTTTACAATCTCCCCTTAAGTAGGTTTTATTAAAGTATCATTTAACAACAATTATATTGAGCCAAAAAAAGGGAACGTTACGCTCCCTTTCTTATCACAAAACTAATCTATGTTACTCATCACTTCCTGCCTCTCCAATTGCAGTGTGATTTTTTAAAGCTCTTGATCTAAATCCTCTTATATATTGCCAATTGTAATTTTTATACTCATGCGTTACACCCCAACGTAAAATTTCGGTTGGATGCTTTTTAGTATCTGCAGTTCTATTTAACCCAATGGCATGAGGTGCCCCTTTAATAGCTGCTTTTATTTCGAAGTTAATTCCATCTGGCGACCATTGTACTGTATTTCTTTCTGGTCCATCGGTTGTTATAAGTGCAGCAATTCCACCATCTTGTTTCCAAACACAAATTTCGTGTCCACTATTACTAATTGGGTTGTAAGGTGATTTTACATATGGTCCTTCTGGTTTATCTGCTATAGCAACACCATGACGGATTTGACGACCACCCCAAGTAATTTCTTCTCCCATTTGCTCTCCTTTATAGTATAAATAGAACTTTCCTTTAAAAGGAAGAATACAAGGATCGTGTACTTTATGACTATCGAAATCTCCTTTTTTCTCTACTAAAAAGCGATTTTGAGTAGTTCCTTTCCAAACACCATTATCAGCAGGACTTAAAATAGGTTCTTTAGATTTTGTCCAAGGTCCTCTTGGCGAATCAGCCCATGCCAAACCAACCTGGTTTTTAACACGTACGTTATAAGGCGACTTAACGGTTTGGTAGCATAAATAGAACTTATCTTCCCATTTCATAATCTCAACAGTAAATACTGAACGGTCATCGTAAGCCCCTTTTTCTCCACGTTTTACAGCTGGGCCTTCTTCCTTCCAAGTGATTCCATCATCAGAGGTAGCATACCAAATATCACATCTATCCCAAGGGAATACTTTATCATTTTCAATATCTCCGGCAAATCCGTCTACTTTACCAGTACTTCGGGTATACCAAACAAAATATTTTCCGTCTTCTTTTATTATAGCACTTGGGTCTCTGCGCACCACGCCCTCTTCATAAGCTAAATCACCCTTTAAATCAAAAACCTCAAACTCCATGTACCAATCATTAGTTCTTTCGGGCCAATCTAAAGCTCTTTTAGATGCTGCACTCAAATGGTTTCTATCTGTTATCCCTAACTTATCCAATTTAGCATCGCTAATATTTGAATATTTATCTTCAGAACAGCAAGTCTTTTTCTCATCTGCTTGGTTACACGAAACCATACCCAAGGTTAATACAGACGCTAATACAATCAGTGATTTTTTCATATACAAAAATTTATTTTTTATGATCAGAGAACGTTCCATTTAAACAGTTAAAATATACGTTCATTTCATTCTCGTTTTTATTAAAATCCAATAATCAAATGTATTACTAATGATTCAGACAGCTAAGCTGTAAATAAGCATACTAAAAGTGTGTAAACGATAACAGGGGGTGCAAATTTACATCTACAAGGGTGGTGTTTGAAAATACACTTTTTTTACAGCCTTTTTTACGATAAAGTGTGTTAGAATCATCAATAATATAAATTGAAATTCCATCAGCCATATTTTAAACTTTTCATTTGTTTTTTTACCTCGGAGATATTCGTAAAAGTTGTGCTGTTTATAACTAGACATTGCTGAACAAATCAATCGAAACCCCTAAAAATTGCGCATTATTAAAAAACACCCCCTTACATAAAATGTATATTTCACTTATTCAGTTTGTGCGTTTTTATTAAACTTGTTTTGTGTAATAAATACGTATTTATAACAAACTATACATATGAAATTAATAAGTATGATTAAGCTTGCAGCCATAGTTCTTATTATGTCTGCTTGTCAGAATTCAGCTACTAAAAAAGTGGCTGAAAAACCTAATGTAATTATCATTTATGTAGATGACTTAGGATATGGCGACATTGGATGCTACGGAGCTACAGGAGTAAAAACGCCTAATTTAGATGCAATGGCTGCCAATGGTGTTCGTTTTACAGATGCACATTGTGGATCGTCAACGTGTACACCATCTCGTTACTCATTATTAACTGGCGAATATGCTTTTAGAATTAATGCCGCTGTATTAGAAGGTGACGCGCCATTACTGATTAATCCAGATTCTGAAACCATGCCCGATATGTTTAAAAAGGCAGGTTATACCACTGGCGTTGTTGGTAAGTGGCACCTTGGTTTAGGAAATGGTCAGTTAAACTGGAATGAAGAAGTTAAACCTGGTCCTCTTGAGATAGGTTTTGATTACAGTTTCTTAGTTCCTGCAACCGGAGATAGAGTGCCTTCTGTTTACTTAGAAGATTATAAAGTAGTGGGCTTAGATCCTAATGATCCGATTACGGTTAGTTATGATTCTCAGGTTGGAGATTGGCCAACAGGAAAAAGCAACCCTGAATTAGTGAAGCAGCTGGCCGACCCACAACATAGCGGAACCATTACCAATGGAATGAGCAGAATTGGCTTTATGCATGGTGGTGAGTCTGCCATTTGGAACGATGAAGAAATGCCATTTGTATTGGATAAAAAAGCCAAATCATTTATCAAGGATAATAAAGAAAATCCTTTCTTTTTATATTATGCATATCATGATATACACGTTCCGCGCATGCCAAATGAAAAATTCTTAGGAAAAAGCTCAATGGGTGTAAGAGGCGATGCCATTGCTCAAATGGATTGGTGTACGGGAGAGATTGTGAAATACCTTGAAGAATTAGGAATTGCTGAAAATACTTTAATTATTTTCTCAAGTGATAATGGCCCAGTACTTGATGATGGCTATGCCGACCAAAGTGTTGAACTTTTAGGTGGTCATAAGCCGGGTGGTGCATACAGAGGTGGAAAATACAGCACCTATGAAGCCGGTACACGCGTACCAACAATTACTTATTGGCCTGGTACTGTTAAACCGAGCACAAGCAATGCCCTTTTAAGTCATGTAGATATTTATGCTTCTTTAGCTTCTTTATTAAACCAAAATCTTGAGAATGGTGCTTCACCGGATGGTGAAAATCAAATAGATGCTTTTTTAGGGAAAACTACTAAAGGTAAATCTGTAATGCTAGAGGATTGCTACAATCCTGGCCTAAGAATGGGTAAATGGAAATTTATTCCTGCAACTAAAAGAAAAGCCGATTGGATTGCTAATGCTAAAGGGATTGAAAGCGGGATGGTAAATGAAGATCAATTATTTGATGTTGAAGCTGACCCAGCAGAGCAAAATAATATTGCTAAAGATAATGCTGAAATTGTTACTGAAATGAGAGCAAAACTTAAGGCAATAAAAAAATAATATCATTCAGCTCCCTCTTATCAATAAGAGGGAGCTGATGAAATGAAATTGAATAGACCCGAAAACGTACTGTTTCGACCTCTTGGTTTATCTATTTCTACTTCGCCAAAACTTGTCTTGAGTTTCTTGCTACCCTTACCATTTTTACGATTCTTCTCTTTTCCTGTCTTTAGGTGAGCGTCCAGTTCTCCTTCTAAACTAGCATTGAATAGGCGCTTTAACAAAGGGGCTAACACGCCATCTGCACCCTCTAAAGGTTCTCCGACTTGAAGCTTTTTTATCGCTTCCTTTTCAAAATTCTTAAAATCAAAATCTTCTCGTTCCATAATCGTCAAGTTATAATTATTCGTTTATATACTTGGCACACTTCAATGAACAGACTCGAATAGACCCAAGAAGTATTTCTTCAAACTTATTTTTGCTGCTACATACTGCAAGTGTATCTCTACAAACCAATTAATAGCATACCCCACTATCAAATACAATCCTTCTCACCATAGTTTTTAGCTCAAAAAAAATCCTATTATCCCAATCAGAAAACTTAGAACCTCAATACAACATCATACGCCCTGACAGTTATGCAACCAGTTGGACCTTCCGATTACAAATAACACCCGTTATTGGCAGTCCTTTTATTTAAGCAATTGTTTCCTCTATGTCTATTTGGGATATGGATGCGTCTTATCAGATTAAAAACTCCTGCAAAACAAGTGCACCTTTGTACTATACAAACAACTACAAAACATTACGTCATGAAACTATTTAATAAATTAACATTCGTAGTACTTTTTACTCTAATTACATCCTTGCTGTTTACAGGGTGTCAAAATGCAGAAAGCGACAACAAAAAAAATGTAGCTAACGAGAAGTTACAATTAAAAGTAGCTGGCTACGACTTAGACAGATTAGAAGGAATCTTTAAAGGCAAAGTGCCTATCGAAGGCTGTGAAATAGAATTTCAGAAATTAGGAATTGGCGATGCCAATACGGCTGCCTTTAGTGGTGCCGGCACCTACGATATTACAGAAATAGGGCTACACCCTTTTATGTTAGCCTATGCCAATAACGACTTTAGAGATTACACCTTAATTCCGGTATTTCCCATTAGAACATTTCGTCATAAAAGTATTTTTATACATACCGATAGGGGCATAAACTCACCAGAAGACCTAAAAGGAAAGCGAATCGGAACACCTGGTTATTCTTCTACTTCACTTACGTGGATCAGGGGTGTATTGAAAGATGAGTATGGCGTAGATCCTGAAGATATTACTTGGGTATTATCCAACAAAGATTCATCGGCCGAAGCAGCCGGAAAAATTTCAGCCGAAGAACAAGTGGTTCCTGAAGGCATCAATGCTGTTTATGGCACTGCGGGTAAAGATGAGTCGGAACTATTATTAAGCGGAGAGGTAGATGCCCTGTTTCATGCAGCAGAACCTAAAGCGTATATAGAAGGTAACCCTAAGGTAAAACGTCTTTTTGATGATGCTCGAAGCACTGAAAGAGCCTATTACTCAGAAACAGGTATTTTTCCGATAATGCATGTAATTGCCATTAAAACGGAGCTTGTTGAAGAAAACCCTTGGTTAGCAAAAGCTGTATTTGAAGCTTATTCTAAATCTAAAAGTATGCATTACACCAAGTTAGATAAAATTGGTTGGGCCTATTCATCGCTACCTTGGTTTGCACAAGAATACGAAGAAACAAAGAAACTAATGGGCGATAACTTTTGGCCTTACGGTATCGAAGCCAATCGTAAAACATTAGAAACCCTTTTCAGATACTCATATGAGCAAGGCTTGGCCAGCAAGCATTTAACTATTGAAGAGTTATTCTGTGCAGAAAGCCTAGAATTATCAGAAGAATAAAAACAACAACCAGAACATTATAACTTATGAAAACACTACATATTATAAGCCTCATTTTGCTTTCTACTTTTTTACTGCAGTGCAAACCAAAAAGTAACGATCACTTTAAGAGAAGCATTGCACTGCATGGACAAAGTAACTTTAGAGATATTGGCAACTATACAAACGAGGATGGCGAAATGATGAAATCAGGTTTGGTTTATCGTTCTGGTGCGCTCTCAAAGTTAGATTCTACCGATATAATTCAGCTTGAAGAACTCAATATAAAAACGGTTGTAAGTTTTTTAACCCCTGGGGAGATTGCTAAATATGGGATGGACAAATTACCCAATGGGGTTAATTACTATAACTATCCCATAACTGGCAATAACAACGAAGCACAAACCGTATTGAAAGCAAGGATGGATGGTGATTTCTCCAAGGTGCCGATTTCATTTAACTACGATATTCACCAACTTCTTATTGAGGTTGGGCAATCGGCTTACCTAAATTTATTTAAGCTATTGGCTGATGAAGATAACTACCCCATCGTTTTTCATTGCTCGCATGGTGTGCACCGAACCGGAACGGCAGCTGCACTTGTTCATGCAACTGTAGGAATTCCCTGGGAAACCATTACTGAGGACTACCTTTTATCGAACCAATGCAGAAAAGAGGAAGTATCTAAAAGAATTAACGAGTTATCTAAATTGGCTAAGAATAATCCTTACGTATTTAATATGAAGGAAAACAAAGAGAATATAACGGCTTTTTATAAGCTGAAAAAAGAATATCTCGAAGGCTGTGCCACAGCTATACAACAAGATTACGGCAATACCAATAATTACCTTCAACACATTGGACTTACTGAAAACGAAATATCAAACATCAAAAGTATTTTACTACAATAAAATATACACTGATATGCGATCTCAAGGATGATTGTACTTTATAGAATTAAAAAATTACAGCTAGCCTTGAGATTCCTTCGTGCCTACCAATGACAGAAAATTATATTTACCTGTTTAATAGTGCTTTATGAAATTATCATTAACATCTATTAACAAGTGGCTTGATCCCTACCAATGACAGAAAATTATATTTACCTGTTTAATAGTGCTTTATGAAATTATCATTAACATCTATTAACAAGTGGCTTGATCCCTACCAATGACAGAAAATTATATTTACCTGTTTAATAGTGCTTTATGAAATTATCATTAACATCTATTAACAAGTGGCTTGATCCCTGTCATCAACTCATTATGGCTAATTTTTATTGGTTGGCGGCTCGGAATGACGAGGTGCTTAATTTGAATAATTCGAACGCGAAGGGATTCACGCACGAGCGCTTAAAAATTACAACGCATATACGATATTGCGTCATCGCGAGGAACGACGCGATCTCAAGGCTAACGGTAAAACGTTTATAATTGAACACTTAGTAGAAGCTTTGGGGCTTGAGCATTACAATAACGCATTGGGCTGTCTGCCCAAACCTGCCTACCGGCAGGTAGGCCCGACCTACTTTTCTTTTCTTGATAAAAGAAAGTAGGCAAAGAAAATCAAGGCTGCTTTACAAACTACTTTCTTATTTATCTAAAGCTTAAGTGCGGCCAAGCGATTTTCGAGCAAAGCTCTCAACTTCTTGTTCTTACTATAGCTTTATCTAAAACAAAAGCATTTTGTAAAGAGGCCATTATACGAGGCGCTTAAAAATTACAACTCGTATACGATATTGCGTCATCGCGAGGAACGATGCGATCTCAAGGCGAGCTGTAAAACAGTTTATAACTTATCACTTAACATTTATAACTCATTCCTTGTGCAGGCTCTCCAAATACAGCCTCGGCCTCTTTTTAAATGGCTGCTGTTTTAATAAGCCTTTTAGTAAGACCAAGAAGTTAGGAGC
>NZ_CANLCN010000021.1:0-89335 GCF_947489045.1 Saccharicrinis aurantiacus | reverse complement strand
TACAAATAAAAATTAATTATGCTAATTTGCATCCAATACAAAAACAAACTTTGTTGCACTAGACCCTTGAATCCAAGGGGTTTATTTTCTGAGTATTCTATTTAACCTCATAAAATTTAAATGATTGAATAACTTAGAGTTTAAAATCCAACCAGATCAAATGGACTGTGGTCCTACTTGCCTCCAAATGATTGCACAATATCACGGTCGCTACTATAATTTAGAAACTTTACGTAAGCATAGCCATATAACGCGAGAGGGTGTTTCATTACTTGGAATCAGTGATGCAGCAGAGGCCATTGGTTTTCGAACAATGGGGGTAAAGGCAGAGCTTAAGCAATTAATAAATGAAGCTCCAGTGCCCTTTATCGCTCATTGGAATCAAGAACACTTTGTAGTAGTTTATAAAATAGAGAAGCATAAAGTTTGGGTGGCTGACCCTGCGCATGGTAAGGTAACCTACAGTAAAGACGAGTTTATCAAGTGTTGGTCGTCAACAGTGGATGGTGGAGAAGCTGTTGGAGTGTGTTTGCTGTTAGAGCCTACCCCAGAGTTTTACAATAGAGAGGAAGAGCCCTTAGATAAAAAGGGCTTTTCTTTTTTGTTTAAATACCTAAAGCCACACAAAAAGTTCTTGGTTCAACTGGTATTAGGCTTGTTGGTTGGGAGCTTATTACAACTGATATTCCCCTTTTTAACTCAGGCTATAGTTGATGTAGGTATCAATACACAAAACGTCAACTTTATTTACCTTATTTTGGCGGCTCAACTCATGCTTTTTATTAGCCGAATGAGTGTTGAATTTATCCGCTCTTGGATAATGCTACACATTAGCACACGTATTAATATCTCACTAATAAGTGATTTTTTAATCAAATTGATGCGTTTGCCCATTCGTTTTTTTGATACTAAAATGACTGGAGATCTAATTCAGCGTATCGAAGATCATTCGCGTATTGAGGATTTCCTAACTGGGCAAACCTTATCAGTACTCTTTTCAATGGTTAATCTCTTATTGTTTGGCGTAGTATTGGCCTATTATAACGTTCAAATATTTACGGTATTTTTAATTGGGAGTATACTTTATTTTGTTTGGGTTTATCTGTTCATGCACAAGCGACGTGATATTGATTACAATCGGTTTGCACAAATGTCATCAGAACAGAGTAATCTTATTCAGATGATAACGGGTATGCAAGAAATTAAGCTGAATAATTGCGAAAAGCAAAAGCGTTGGGAATGGGAGCGCATTCAGGCGCGCCTGTTCCGGGTTAACGTGCAAAGTTTATCCTTAAGTCAGTATCAGCAATTGGGAGGTTTGTTTTTTAATGAGATAAAGAATATTATCATAACTGTGCTTGCAGCTTTTGCTGTTGTTAAGGGAGAAATGACTTTGGGTATGATGCTCTCAGTACAGTATATATTGGGGCAGTTAAATAGCCCTATTGATCAAATGATCAGCTTTGTACATTCGGCACAAGATGCCAAAATTAGTTTAGAGCGTTTGGGCGAGATTCATAATAAGGAGGATGAAGAGGGAGCAGAAGCTGATCGTTTAACTGAGTTGCCAAGCAACAAAGATTTATCTATTAAAAACGTAAGTTTTCAGTATGAAGGACCACACTCACCCAAAGTGTTGGATGCTGTAAATATTCATATCCCTTCAAAAAAAGTAACCGCCATTGTTGGCACAAGTGGCAATGGTAAAACTACCTTAATTAAAATGCTATTGGGTTTCTATAATCCTACCAATGGTGAAATTAAAGTGGGCGATAATACGCTGGATAACTTTAACCAAGGATGGTGGCGTAGTAAGTGCGGTGTGGTAATGCAGGATGGTTTTATTTTTTCGGATACTATAGCTAAAAATATTGCGGTTAGTGATGAGTATGTAAATAAAGAGCGCTTGCTATATGCTGTGAAGGTTGCACATATACAAGAGTATATAGATGGACTCCCGCTAGGGTATAATACTAAGATAGGGCAGGAGGGTGTCGGTTTAAGCCAAGGCCAAAAGCAACGAATACTCATTGCTCGTGCTGTTTATAAAGATCCGGAGTATATATTCTTAGATGAGGCAACTAATGCATTGGATGCCAATAATGAGAAGATAATAATGGAGAACCTCGATCAGTTTTTTAAAGGGCGCACTGTTATTGTTGTGGCGCACCGTTTGAGTACCGTTAGAAATGCCGATCAGATTATTGTAATTGAAAAAGGTAAAATTGTTGAACAAGGGGTACATCATCAGTTAGTGGATAATTCAGGTGCTTATTTTAATTTGGTCAAGAATCAATTGGAGCTTGGAGGATAAGATTATGAAAGATCGTTTGAAAGTAAGCTCACAAGAAAAAGAGCAAATTCAGTTAAGAAGTGATGAAGTAAGAGAGATAATGGGACAAATTCCCAATAGAATTATACGTTATGGCATTTCTATAATAGCAGTAATTATTATCAGCTTTATCAGCTTTTCATTTGTATTTAAGTATCCTGAGGTGATAACAGGTTCGTTTTATATACAATCGGCCAATCCGCCTGCTTTTATGTTATCAGCTACCACAGGAAAATTAGAGTCTTTATTGGTAAGCGATTCTGATACTATTGAAGCGGGAAGGCTTTTGGCAATGATTGAGAATTCAACCAATATAGATGCATACCAAAAACTAAAAGTATTAATAGAGGAATATGATCAATATAGTGAAGTTTATATAGATAGTTTGTTTCCACCTATAAAGGAGCTTGGTAGTTTGCAATCAGCTTATGCCACACTAATTAAGGCAAGTAAAGGGCTTTATAATTTTACGAGTCTTGATTATCATCAACAAAAGATCGCATTACTTTTAAAAAATAAGGCAGAAACGAAACATCAGGTTGATTTGTATCAGCAACAGTTATACGATAACGCGAAGAGTTATAAATTAGCACTTTTAGAGTTTAAGAGAGACTCCTTCTTATATAGTACAAGTACCATTGCCATGGCTGAGTTTCAGAAATCAGAACGCACAAAAATAAATCAAAAGATAAGTTATACCAATGCACACCTTAATTTATCTAATGCACAATTAACTTTATCTGATCTCGAATCTCAAATTCTTGAACTTAGATTAAAAAAGACTCAGGAGCTAGAGAGTTTGCAGCTTAGTTTAATTCAGGCATTGGAGCAAATAAAAGGGCAGATGGCTGAGTGGGAAAAGCAATATTGTTTAATCAGTCCTATTAATGGTCGGATAGCTTTTTCAGGAGTGTGGGAGGAGAATCAGAATATCAGAACAGGGCAGCATGTTATGACTGTATTACCGCTTAAGCGCTCCAGGCTTGTGGCTAAACTTATAATTCCGGTAAATAAAGCAGGTAAGTTAAACCAAAAGCAAAAAGTAAATTTAAAGTTTACGGATTTTCCTTATCGCGAATATGGAATGGTTAATGCTAGCTTAGATGCCATATCAGAAGTGCCCGATTCGGCTTATGTGGGTACTGTATTCTTGAACGATTCGTTAATATCTAATTATGGTACCTTTCTTCCGTTCAAGCAAAATATGCAAGGAGTAGCTGAAATAATTACTGAAGATATTAGTGTTGCTGAGCG
Organism: Saccharicrinis aurantiacus; assembly: GCF_947489045.1. Taxonomy (NCBI): domain Bacteria; kingdom Pseudomonadati; phylum Bacteroidota; class Bacteroidia; order Marinilabiliales; family Marinilabiliaceae; genus Saccharicrinis; species Saccharicrinis aurantiacus. The sequence goes on along the minus strand of NZ_CANLCN010000021.1, from coordinate 85,749 downwards.
TATGGTATACCCTTTAAAAGCCATATTAAAGGAGCGCCTTTGATAAATGAACATAAAATCAGGATTAATTATTTTGATAATACTTAACAAAATATTATTATTGTGTTGCTTTACTAAACTAAACCAACTGTAGCCCAATTCTTTTGGTGTCTAATGCCAATTATATTTCAGTTTCTTTAGTAAAAGTAAAGTTTAAGCTATGCCAGTGCTAGCTCAATAATTGATTTTATTAAACTTTAACGAAATGAATTTCTTACAAAGAACTGCCCTATTAGAACGTATGCATCACCTAATACGACTAAACGCCACAGGTTCACCCAAACAATTTGCGCATATCATGGGCATAAGCGAGAGCTCTCTTTACGAACTACTTAAAATAGCAAAAGAACTGGGGGCAGATATTGAATTTTGTAATACGCGAGATAGTTACATCTATAAACTACCCGTTGAACTCCAATTTGGGTATACTCTGATTTAAATATTTTTTTTACTCCGTAAAAATCGGAGTAAGAATTACTATTCTTGTGAGTATTATAAACTCTTAAATTTTAAAATATGCAAGAAAATAATTTTGAATTACAAATTACAGAAGAAGAAAGCGGGCAAATAGATGCAGCATTTGAAACACTTAAAGGTATTTTAATGCCGAAGTTAAGGGTACTCGAAAAAAGCGAGAAAAAGGAATTATTACGCATGGGCGATAAGTCGGTAGCCTTTGTTGATAAAAGCTTAGAGATTGCAAAGCAAGACGCCACTTTATTGGGCTCATTTATTGATGTAAGCGCACTTGAAACGGATGTAGTAGCCATTAATACCCTGAGAAGTTACGAGTATCAGTTTAATGAGCTACTTTCTGCCATCGACGATTCTTATGCTTTGGCAGGACATGAGGCTTACAATGCCTCTTTAATGGTGTATAGCCTAATGAAAAATGCTGAAAAAATGGGCCACCCCGGTGCCAAAGAGAAAGTATCTGAGTTAAAAAAACGATTTCCGCGTACGCGTAGTAAAAATGCTAGCGAAGAGTAATAATACTCTTTAACCGATAGTCCTAGTTGGGGCTATTGGTTTATATTTTGTACTGCAATCAAAATATAATTTGTTACCATTAAATGAAAGTCTCACTTATTTAGCCCAAGCTGTATTAAAATTATCCCTTTATATTATTATTTCAGTCGAGGTTATATCTGAATTAATCCATTTGTAATAAAATAAACCGGCTGATGACCAATTAAGCTATAATTTCGCACGAAAATGGGATAAAGTTCTGGCAAAAAGCCAAACTTCTTTGTGATTATCAAACAATATCATGTAATGAAACAGAACTTTCAATTAATCGAGCCAGAATATATATTAATGCAGTTATATTATCTACAGAGATAGCCACAACGATGTATAAAAGAAATGCAACAGACTGATCGATTACGAAATTATCACTTATTCAAATTACAAAATGCTCCTCTTGTATCTGTTCTGAAATCAGGCATTTGAGGTTTTGTCATGCTTATTTTGTTTCTACTTATTTAACAATACCCAACAAGCCCATAACCAAATGAAATTTTTAAAATAAATTGAACGACTTGAACAAAGAGATCAACTCATCCGCCTAAAGGCAACTGGAGCTCCAAAAGAATTAGTTGCTAGCTTACATATGAGCGTAAGTAACCTTTACGAAACCTTAAAACCGTTGAAACAGCTCGGCGCAGAAATACATTACTGCAATATGTGCCAAAGTTATGTGTACGAAAAACAGTTTGTTCTGAGGATGGGTTTTCAGGAAGTAGGGTAGTTACTTATAGCTACTTATTGTAATTAGTAAAGTTGTATTTTACTATTGTGTTTATTATTGTAGTTTGAAATTTAGCATGCTACCAATGCTTTGTTATGTGGATTACAAATTAATTAGTAAGAGGGCAATTTTTTGAGGAGTATTACGATATTAATTAAGACAAAATAGAATTCCACAAACAACCTAAACAAGTCATGGTCTTATGCATATTTGTGTGTCTCTTTTATTAGAAAATAGAATCAGAATAGTATTGTTAATACTATTGTTTGTGGGTGCTTATGCAGAATTAAGGTCTCAAAAAAATATTGGGGTATTTGATGAAATGACTAAGCTACCAATCCCAAATGTAAATATTCAAGTTTTAGGTAAAAAAGTCGCATATACCTCTGATGTCAATGGTGAATTTGTTAGCTATGCCCATGATTCGGATAGTTTATTATTTTCAGTAATAGGTTTTGAAAGCACCACTTTGCTTGCGAACACAATTACAGATAGTATTTTTCTACTACCTATAAGTTATTCTATTTCAGAAATATTAATTACTACAGATAAAGGTGAGGAGCAAAAGATAGGTCGCTTAAATATGTCATTGTCAGGAAGCTATTTGAGTAATGGTACAGGCAAGTCTATAAAAGTAGCTAGATACTTTAAATTTGAAGACATGTTTATGACTACTCCATACCTAAAAAGAATTGAGGTATTAACCTTATCTAACCTCAAGAATGCCACCTTTAATATAAGATTGTATAATAATAATGAAGAGAATCCTGGGAGAATGATCTATAATCAAGCTATTATTGGAACAGCTAAAAAGGGAACGCGAAAAACAAAAGTTGATATTGAAGCATTACAAATCCCTTTTCCAAAGGAAGGGTTATTCGTAGCGATTGAGTGGTTATGTTTTGAGGAAAATATAGCAGCCGTAAGATATAGAAACAAAGGTTCTAAAATCAAACATATAAAATACAGCCACGAACCATCGTTTGCCTTGTATAAGAATGGAAAACATGGAGGTACATGGAATTATATAGATGGGCAATGGTATAAGTTTAATGATAACAGTAAAACCTTTCAAATGAAAATTATATTAGGTCAATAGTTTACAACTCGTTAAAAATGTAAGAAAGCAAAATACAATCATGGCACGATCTAAATCCAGACGTAAGAAAAAGAAAACACCGCCAGTAAAGCACAGTGTAAAAAATGCATCAAAACTAAAAGGAGAACGTTTAAAGTATCTACTTAAGGTAATTGATTGCGATATCCATAAGCATCTTAATAAAGTAGATTTGATAGCAGCTTATTTTAAGTGTTATGGATTTAATAGAATTATTGATGCTTCAGAAGGACGGATGCGCCAGGCTTTGGTCGGGTTTTTTAATAAGGCCATAAACCATGTGTTGCATGTAAAAAACATAAAGCTTACGCCAGATAATGAAGAGCGCTTTTCAATAGAGGACATTCTTATGGTGATAGGCTTGGTTGAGTATATTAACTACCCATCAAAATTGATGTCGGCCGAAAAAAATGAAACACTGAAGCGCTATTTGCCACAAATAGAAAAATATTTTAAAGACCTTGATTGGATTGTAGAATATATTGTGGAAAAACTAAACCTTGTGATGATGTATGTTAATGTGCCTACACAAAATATGTACTTCTTTGATTTAGGTATATGCCCTACCGGTAGTACCTCTAACAAGCACAAATTAGCATGGGATTGCTCAATAAACACCATTAAACCTCAAAAAATATACGTAAATATTGATCAAAAAAGCCGACCGGTATATCGCTTAGCCTGGGCACAAATTGGAGGTAATGGTGCAGTTGATAGTGTTAATGTTGATGTAAAACAACTAGGTAATCTTTACACAGGCAAACAAAAGCAATTGCCGGTTTATATACAATCACATGCCTACTGTCGTTTGCTCGAACGAAATAAACCCGCTGCTGTTAATTGGGTTAATCAAGATTTTTACCACAGTTTTCTGTTTAATTTCGAAGTAAGCATATACCGCGGAAAAGTCCTCTTTACCTTTGCAAACGGAACCACCAAGGTAGGTTATTTTGTCGGCGATATTATTGAGGATAAGGTTGTAATAAAAACTTTTCTGCTCATGTCGCACGCCAGTGTGCCCGAAGGTTGCAAGTTTCAGGAGCTTACAGGCCTATCTAAGTACGATGTGAATTATTGGAATATAGATAAGCTGAGTACTTTTGTTAATAACGATATGGATGAGGATAATGAACTATATCCTCACTTCGAGCAATCGGGTTTATTAACCCTGTTTAAGCTGCAAAGAGAACAGTACGAAGCCAACCCATATATAACCGTTGAAGATACACATGTTAATTGGGAGGCTGTTAATGCGTATATAAATAGTATTGAGAGCGAGGCGCATGACTCAGAGGAAATATTAGAAGAACTAGAACTTGGTATGGGGTAGGAGTATAAAAACCAAGTGCTTTGGGGCAAAGGTTTTTATACTTAGGTTTATTTTTAATATCAAACCCTAATTAACACTAGGCTTCAACGAATTGGTTTGTCTGATGCCCACAATTCTATCGTAGTTATCGCCAATGCTTCTATAATACATTATTATTAAATAATCGTTTTCCGTTTGGCCGTGCGACCCCTCAAAGGGTGCTACAGTGGCACTTCTGCTATCGTTGGCTTTATAGGCAAACATGTAATTGTAAAAACCTTGTTTTAGCATCATGTGCAATTCGTAGGTTTTCGTCATAAAGTTGTAGGTCATCTTACTGTTTTCGTTCATTTCCCAGTTACTCAAGCCACCAATCACATAAATGTCGCCACCTACCATGGGTTCACTGCGGGGCATGTTAAAGTGTACCATTACATAGTCCGCTTCCAATTCAGGGTCGCGGTCTTCTTGCACTTCAACAACATACCTTCCGTTAAAATCGTTTCTAAAAAAATAAGAGGCATCGTATAATATAGGGTCCGGAACCATTTCAACATGATAAAACGGATCATGAAAGGTAATATCCTTTATTCTATCGCTCTGAAAGCGTATACTTCTAATATCGAGCCATCGGTATTCGTTGCCGCCCTCAAACATTAATTCACGATTGTAATTGTATACCAACTCATTGTTTTTAATAAACTGAGGTTGAATATTCTCCAAGGCATTATCGCTGCGCTGATTTTGCATAATGGTCATTTTTACCTCCTGCAGCGGATTCGAAATACCAAAGTTTGGATGCTGTACAGTAACACTAATTTCCTGCATTGCCTTACGCAATTCTGCATTTACAGCATACTTCACTTGTGGGAATATATCAACGCGTTGTTCAACAACCATAAAACGCCATGTAAGCACAGGATGCTCCACATCAAAATCTTCATATATTTTAATAATGTAGTTGCCCGAGTAGCGTATTTTAAAATCATCATTCGGGAATTTAAGATTGTAATGTACGTAGTCAATGGAGGTATTAAATGAAAACTGATAGTCTAAAACTGGGTTCTGATTATTGCCAATAATGTATTCAGATTCCATTAACAGCGAAGGTTCCCAATTGGCATCGCACAGTTCAATAGAATAATTGTAGCTTTTGGTATCCGAATCTAATTCGTCAAACGATAGTTCAAGATTCTCATTTTTGTTTAAAGTTAAGATGGGGTAAGAGTGTGCCCAACCTTCTTTATGCAATTGAACGGTTCTAATATTGGTATTAAAAGCTTTGTTAGTTGCAACCTGACCAAAAGAGCAAAGCGGTGCCATGCAAAGGCAGAATATTGTAAATATAAAGTGTCGTATCATCTTATTTGTGAGTATAGTTGTGTGTCGAAAAATGGGAAATATTAATCATAATGGTAAATAACTAGTATAAAAAGTTCAAGTTTACAGAAAAATTTCTCTAATAGATGATTAATCTCAAGGTTAAGTTATAATTTATTGTATTTTTGCATCAAAATTTAAAAAACTTTTTTTCAAACATGTCAGACATAATTAGAATAAAAAGAGGTCTCGATATTCGGCTTTTAGGTAAGGCCGAAAAAGTTTTCGGTCAGCCCGAAACACCGGAACTCTTTGCTGTCAGACCAACTGAATTTCCAGGATTGGTTCCTAAGTTGGCGGTAAAGCCTGGCGACAAAGTTAAAGCAGGAACGCCCTTGTTTTATGACAAGTATCGTACCGATGTTAAGTTTGTTTCTCCAGTAAGTGGAGAAGTTCAGGTAGTGAACCGTGGAGAGCGAAGACGCATTTTAGAGGTAGTTGTTAAAAGCGACAATGCTAATTCAGCTGAGGATTTTGGTACTATCAACGTAGCATCAGCTAAACGCGAAGAGATTATTGAGAAATTACTAGCTTCAGGTCTTTGGCCATTTGTAAAACAACGTCCTTACAACGTAATTGCAAATCCGTCGGATACACCTAAAGCTATTTTTGTTTCAGCATTCGACTCGTCTCCTTTGGCTCCAGATTACGACTTTATAGTTGAAGGTCAGGAAAAAGAATTTCAAGCAGGTATCGAAGCTTTATCAAAATTAACAGAAGGATCTGTTAATATTGGGGTAAACAACGAAGCAGCATCAAAAGTCTTTACTTCGGTAAAAGGCGCTAAAGTAACTGCATTCGAAGGTCCTCACCCAGCAGGTAATGTAGGTGTGCAAATTCATCATGTTAGCCCTATTAACAAAGGTGAAGTAGTTTGGACAGTTCAGCCACAAGAAGTCATTTCTATTGGTAAATTAGTATTAGAAGGTGTTTATGATGCTTCACGTGTTATTGCATTAACTGGTTCTGAGCTTGATAAAACTTGTTACATCAAAACTAAAGTTGGCGCTAACATCAAAAACTATGTTGATGGTAACGTTAAAGAAGGTAATCTTCGTTACATCAGTGGTAATGTATTAACTGGTGAAAACATTGGTGCTGATGGTTATTTAGGATCATATGCTTCTCAAATTACAGTAATCCCTGAAGGTGATGTAGCTGAGTTTATGGGATGGGCTGCTCCTGGATTAAACAAGTTTAGCGTTTCTCGTACTTTCTTTACTTGGTTATGCGGTAAAAAAGAGTTCCAACTCAACGCAAACTTAAACGGAGGTCGTAGAGCAATCATTATGTCTGGTCAATACGATAAAGTATTACCAATGGATATTCTTCCAGAATTCTTATTAAAAGCAATTCTTACTGAGGATATTGATAAGATGGAGCAATTAGGAATTTACGAATTAGCTGAAGAAGATTTAGCACTTTGTGAATTTGTTTGTACTTCAAAAACTGAAGTTCAAAAAATACTTCGTCAGGGTATTGATTTGATGATTAAAGAAATGAGCTAGCTCATTTAATAGATTTGTAAAATATTAATAATCATAATGAAAGCATTAAGAAATTTTTTAGATAATATCAAACCCAACTTTGAAAAAGGTGGGAAGTTTGAAAAGTTACACTCTACATTCGATGCTTTTGAAACCTTATTATTTGTACCAGATCACACTTCAAAGAGTGGTACGCACATTCACGATGGTATTGATTCGAAAAGAACAATGGCAATGGTGGTATTGGCGTTAGTACCTGCTTTGTTGTTTGGTATATATAATACAGGATTTCAACATTTCTTAGCGTTAGGTACAGAAGCTTCCTTTTGGGAGATGATTGGTTATGGAGCATTAAAAGTGCTTCCGCTAGTTATTGTTTCTTACGGTGTAGGACTTGGAGTAGAGTTTATGTTTGCGCAAATTCGCGGACATGAGGTACAAGAGGGATTCCTGGTATCAGGTATGTTAATTCCTTTAATTGTACCAGCCGACATTCCTTTATGGATGGTGGCTGTAGCAACTGTTTTTGCAGTAGTAATTGGTAAAGAGGTTTTTGGTGGTACAGGTATGAATATCTGGAATCCAGCATTAATTGCTCGTGCCTTTTTATTCTTTGCATATCCGTCAAAAATGTCTGGTGACCTTATTTGGGTTTCAGGTATGAGTAAAGGCGAAGGTATTGTAGATGGTTTTTCTGGAGCAACTGCTTTAGGTGAAGCTGCAGTACTTAAGTCAGGAGAAGGTTTAGGAAGATTAGCAGATGGTGGCGCTTACGATCTTTGGAATAGTTTTATCGGACTAATACCAGGGTCAATTGGCGAAACTAGTACATTGGCTATTTTATTGGGTGCTGTAATATTATTAATTACAGGTATTGCCAACTGGAAAATTATGCTCAGCGTATTTGCTGGTGGTTACATCATGGCATTAGGGTTTAATGCTATTGGAGTTAACGAATTAATGAATGTACCTGCACTACACCAATTGTGTTTAGGTGGATTTGCTTTCGGTGCTGTATTTATGGCTACTGATCCTGTATCAGGAGCAAGAACAGAACAAGGTAAATGGATTTATGGATTCTTAATTGGAGTATTCGCAATTCTTATTCGCGTATTCAATCCAGCGTATCCAGAGGGTGTTATGTTAGCAATATTGTTAATGAATACTTTTGCTCCATTAATTGACCACGGGTTCGTTCAAAGTAATATTAAACGCCGTTTAAAAAGGGCTAAGGTTAACGCTTAATCAAATAATAAGATGAATAAACAAGGAAATACATATACATTTCTGTATGCATCGATTATGGTAATTGTTGTTGCCGCAGTATTAGCGTTTGTGTCGGAGACACTAAAGCCAATGCAGAACAAGAACGTTGAAGTTGCCAAAAAAATCGATATCCTAAAATCAGTAGGAATCGAGAGTGATGCAAAAACAGCAGAAGACTTATATGCCAAAAGTATTGTTGCTACTAAAGTAATTAATATGAGTGGCGAAGAGGTAAATGGCGTAGATGCTTTTACTGTAGACTTAAGCAAAGAGGTACGTAAAGAACCAAAAGATAGAAACTACCCACTTTATGTGTGTAAAACTACTGATGGTGAAAAAATGATTATTCCATTACGCGGTGTTGGTCTTTGGGGACCAGTTTGGGGATATATTTCTTTAGATAGCGATGGAAATACTGTTTACGGAGCTGTATTTGATCACAAAGGAGAAACGCCAGGTTTAGGTGCTGAAATCTCTAAAGAGTTTTTTCAAACACCTTTTAAGGGCAAAACGATCTTTGATAAATCGGGTAGCTTTACTTCAATTAAAGTACTTAAGGGAACTAATTCTGAAGGTAATCCTCATGCAGTAGATGCAATATCAGGTGGTACTATTACAAGTAATGGTGTTTCTGATATGTTAGATGAATGCCTGAGAGGGTACGAAAAGTATTTAAAAAAATAAAACGGTTATATTATGAGCGATAAGGAACCTTTGTTTTCCGCTAAAAACCGAAAACTTATAACAAATCCATTAAATGCTCAAAACCCGATTACAATTCAGGTTTTAGGTATTTGTTCGGCTTTGGCAGTAACGGCTAAATTAGAGCCAGCTATTGTAATGTCTATTTCGGTAATGTTTGTGTTGGTATTTGCCAACCTTTTGATTTCTCTTTTACGTAACACTATTCCATCTCGAATTCGTATTATCGTTCAGTTGGTAGTTGTTGCTGCTCTTGTAATTTTAGTTGACCAAATACTAAAAGCTTTCGCTTACGAAGTAAGTAAGCAGTTATCGGTATTTGTAGGTCTTATTATTACAAACTGTATTATCATGGGTCGTTTAGAGGCTTTTGCTTTAGGTAACAAACCTTGGCAATCGGTTTTAGATGGTGTGGGTAATGCAGCTGGTTACGGTGTAATTTTAATTATTGTAGCTTTCTTCCGTGAGTTATTAGGCTCAGGTACTTTAACACTACCTGGATTAGGAACTTTACAGATTATTCCTGAAGCGTTTTACGAATTAGGATATGTTAACAATGGTTTTATGATTTTGCCTCCAATGGCCCTAATTACTGTTGGTATCATTATCTGGGTTCAGCGTTCACGTAATAACGATTTGATTGAATCAAATTAATTGTAAACCAGAAAAACAGATTTAAATGGATATTTTAAATACATTCATCAAGTCCATCTTTATTGATAATATGGTATTTGCTTACTTCCTAGGTATGTGTTCATACTTGGCAGTATCAAAAACTGTAAAAACATCTTTTGGACTTGGTTTAGCCGTAGTTTTCGTACTACTTATTACAGTTCCTGTAGATTGGCTTTTAGATAAGTATGTACTTTCAGAAGGTGCTTTATCTTGGTTAGGTGAAGGATTTGCAAGCGTAGATCTTAGCTTCTTAAGCTTTATCATGTTTATTGCCATTATTGCATCCATGGTGCAGCTGGTTGAAATGATAGTTGAGAAATTTGCTCCCGCATTATATAGTCAGTTAGGTATATTCTTACCTCTTATTGCTGTAAACTGTGCAATCTTAGGTGGATCTTTATTTATGCAAGAGCGTCAATACGAAACATTATCAGAAGCTACAGCCTTCGGTTTAGGTTCAGGTATCGGTTGGTTATTGGCAATTGTGGGTATTGCTGCAATTCGCGAAAAATTAAAGTACTCTGATGTACCAGCTCCATTAAGAGGTTTGGGTATTACGTTTATCGTAACCGGACTAATGGGTATTGCATTCATGAGTTTTATGGGAATTAAGTTATAACCTGCAAACTAAAGAAATATAAAAATGAATATGATATTATTAGCTAGTCAGGGTACAGTAATTACTACCAGTGTGGTAGTTTTCTTACTGGTTATTCTTCTGTTAGTGTCTATACTTTCGTATGTAAAACAAAAGTTAACACCAGCAGGAACCGTAACTATCGATATTAATGGTGGGGAGCAAGCCTTAGAGGTATCTCCAGGTCAAACATTATTATCTGCATTAGGTGACAATAAAATCTTCTTACCATCCGCTTGTGGTGGTGGTGGTACATGTGCTATGTGTCGCTGTCAGGTTACTGAAGGAGCAGGTTCTATTTTGCCAACTGAAACAGGATATTTTTCTCGTAAAGAGCAAGCCAACAACTGGCGTTTATCTTGTCAGGTAAAAGTAAAAGAAGATATGAAAATGGAAATCCCACAAGAAATTCTTGGTATCAAGAAGTGGGAGTGTACTGTTGTATCAAACGATAACGTTGCTACTTACATTAAGGAGTTTGTTGTTAAATTGCCTGATGGCGAAACATTAGACTTTAAATCGGGTGGATATATCCAAATTGATGTACCTAAAATCACAGTTGATTTTAAGGATATGATCATCGGTGAGGAATACAAAGCTGAGTACGAGCAGTATGGTATTTTCGACTTACAAATGGTAAACCCAGAGGAAACATTCCGTGCTTACTCTATGGCTAACCACCCTGCAGAGGGTAACATTGTAATGTTGAACATTCGTATTGCAACACCTCCTTTTGATAGAGTAAATGGCGGATTTATGAAAGTAAACCCAGGTGTTTGTTCTTCATATATCTTCTCGCGTAAGCCAGGCGATAAAGTAGTTGTTTCAGGTCCTTACGGAGAGTTCTTTATTAAAGAAACTGAACGTGAGATGATGTTTATTGGTGGTGGTGCTGGTATGGCGCCAATGCGTTCACACATCTTCCACTTATTCCACACATTAGAAACTGGCCGTAAGGCTACATTCTGGTATGGTGCTCGTTCTAAGAAAGAGATTTTCTACCAAGATCAATTTGAAGCTATCGAGAAGAAATTCCCGAACTTTAAGTTTAAAATAGCTTTAAGTGATCCTCAACCAGAAGATAACTGGGAAGGTTCAACAGGCTTTATTCACCAGGTTATTAACGATGAGTATCTAAGTAAGCACGAGGAGCCAGAGGATATTGAATATTATCTTTGTGGACCTCCAATGATGAATGATGCAGTTAATAAAATGCTTTATGATTTAGGGGTACCTGATGAAATGATTGCATTTGATGATTTTGGTTCTTAATTTGAAACAGATCATATAATATATAAGCCAGCTAGAAGCCATTCTAGCTGGCTTTTTCGTTTTATAAGGTAATTATAGGCAATGCCTAGTTATGGCTTAATATCTACTGTATTGGCTAGGTTCGTTTGTGTTACCTCACAGTGTAAACTATTCTTTAAATAACACTGGTTATTACTGCTTCTATTAACTATGCGTAATTTGCAGTTATAATATACTTACGTATTTAATTGTGCTTTTATTAGATCTTATTATTTTTGCCTTTTTAAATAAAAAAACATCGTGTTATGAAAATGAAAAAGTATTTGTTAAGTCTGATTGCTTTATTGGCATCAACTATAAGTTGTTTTGCCCACCCGGGGCACCATCACGAAGAATCGTTGATGTACTTAGTACAACATAATTTGGCAACTATTTTAATTCCTGTTGGAGTTGTAGTGGCAATTGGAGCCTATTTTTTATACAGAAAGACAAGAAAGGCAGAGTAAAATACATTAACACTATTTTAAGCAGGTGTTAAACTATTAACGTCTGCTTTTTTTTGTTTGTACGCTTCACTTCACAGGGGGTTGTGTTGTTGTAAATGCATATTTTAATATTAAGTAATGTTAAAAAAGGGGGTTGTTTTAATAATTCTTGAATATTTGTTTGGTGGTTTAAATTAAGTACGTAGTTTTGTATACGTAAGTAATGAGTAAATAAACCACAAACATATATTATGAAAACATCAAGCTTATTTTTAACGGCAGCGCTTTTAAGTGCTAGCCTATGCTTACGGGCCGAAGAGGAACCAAAAGTGAAATTCAATCAAGATCAAAGTCTACTTAAGAGTGCTGCTCCTGCTGGAGTAGAGGAGGCTAAGGTGTCAGAGGAGGCTTTTAAACCATCTGTTTCGGTTGGTGGTATTATTCACATGTTTGCCAGTTCTCAACAAAAGGGTTACAATCCTTTTAGTGGATCTTCTGCTGTTGAAAATGGTAGTGATTGGAATAATGGTTTCCAAATATTACGTAGTAGAATTATGCTAGGGGCTCAGTTAACCGAAAAGGCAAACTTTTTTATGGAAACAGAAATTCCATTGGGTTCTTTGTCTGGCGTTCAGGGGCAAGACAAAAATATTCCTTCCATGCCTACTATTCTCGATTGTCAGTTTGAGTACGTGTTTAACCCTGCCTTTAGCGTTATAGCCGGACAACAATTGGTTGCACATAACCGCAATGGCTTACAGGGTGCTGCTGGTTTATTAGCCAACGATTTTACTTACTACCAGTATCCGCATAATATGTTTCAATCTGATCCTCTGCAAAATTATTATGGTAGAGATTTAGGGGTAAACTTTAGAGGTATAGTATTAAACGATAAATTAGAATATCGTTTGGGTTTCTTCGCAGGTCGTACTCAGTTCGAAGGTGAAGATTCATCTCCTTTACGTACGGTTGGTCGTTTGGTATATAATATATTTGATGCCGATAAAAACTTCTACTATAACGGAACTAACCTTGGTGAGGGTAAAACTTTATCTATTGGTGCTGGGTTCGATACCCAAGGTACCTATAGTGCAATTGGTGCAGATGTATTTGCTGATATGCCAGCGGGCGATGCGGGTTCTTTTACGGTTAATGGTGCCTTTTCGCATATCACAGGCGGTAACGATCCTGAAGCTAAATATAGCTTTTCTGGTATGATACCTACGCAAAATACCCAATTACTTGAGGCAGGATATTACTTTAAGAAAACAAAACTACAACCTTACGTACGTTACGAGCGTCAGGCATATGCTTCAGAAGACAAGCAAGTATTAGATACAGAGTCTTTTGATAAATATAACTCAAACACAGTATTGGGCGCAGGTGTAAACTACTGGTTCAATAGTTATAATACCAACTTACGTGCTTCTTATACAACTACAAAAAGCGATTACTTAGTTGATGGTTCAGATAAGTCGGAAACTTATGGTCAGTTTTGGTTGCAAGTTCAAATATTCATCTTTTAGATAAACCCTCACTTTAAAAATATATCATTATGAAATTATTATCAAAGAAAACAATTTCTGCTGTACTAGGTATGGCTACTATGGGCGCATTATTATTTACTAGTTGTGCGGGCGGTTCATCTTCTAAAAAAAGTGAATCGAGTGATGATGTGATTAAAATGGGAATATTACATTCCTTAAGTGGTACAATGGCTATTTCAGAAGTATCGTTAAAGGATGTTGCCATGATGGCCATCGACGAAATTAATGCTGATGGTGGTATTTTAGGAAAGCAAATAGAGCCTGTAATAGTTGATCCGGCATCGGATTGGGATATGTTTGCAGAGAAAGCAAAAGAGTTGTTAGCCAAAGATAAAGTAGATGTTACTTTTGGTTGTTGGACTTCAGTATCACGTAAGTCGGTATTGCCTGTTTACGAAGAGTACAAAGGTTTATTGTTTTACCAAGTTCAGTACGAAGGTCAAGAGCAATCGCCAAACATTATTTATACAGGAGCAACGCCAAATCAGCAATTGATTCCTGCTGCTGAGTACTTAATGAGTGAAGATGGTGGTGACTACAAGAAGTTTTATTTATTAGGAACTGATTATGTATTTCCGCGTACAGCCAACTTAATTTTAAAAAATTACTTATTGGCAATGGGCGTTCCTGCTGCTAATATTATTGAAGAATATACACCGTTCCACCACCAAGATTATCAAACTATTGTTTCTAAAATTAAAAAGTTTGCTGCTGAGGGTGATGCTTGTGTGTTAAGTACAATTAATGGTGATAGTAATGTGCCATTTTATAAAGAATTTGCCAACCAAGGTTTATCAGCATCAACTTGTCCTATTATGGCGTTCTCTGTTGCTGAGGATGAATTAAGAGCAATGGATACCGAGTTTTTAACAGGTCACTTAGCTGCTTGGAATTATTACGAGTCGATTAAAACACCAGAGAACTTTAAGTTTGTTGAGAAATTTAAAAAGTATTGCGAGTCTAAAGGTTTACCGGGAGGAATTGATAGAGTAACTGATGATCCTATTCACTGGACCTATACTGCGGTTTATTTGTATAAAAAAGCGGTTGAAAAAGCCGGAACTACAGATGTTGAGAAAGTGATTGAAGCTTTATCAGGATTAGAGTATCAATCGCCAGGAGGCTTAGTAAAAATGGATGCTGCTAATCATCACTTGGCGAAGCCTGTATTAATTGGTGAGATTAGAGCTGATGGTCAGTTTGATATCATCTCTGAAACGGAAGGATTAATTAATCCAGAGCCTTTTAGCCAATATGCAAAACAAGATATTGCGCAAAATTAAATAGGTAACATAAGGGAGAAGCTACTTTGATTTCTGGTAATAGTCAAAGTAGCTTCTTAAACCAAAAATCTTTAATAAATCCCCACTTCATTAAAAGGCATGCTCATATCTAGGTTTTGTAAGTGAATGAAGTCTAAAAACGAGTAAGCTGTATCAAGCCATTACACATCAAATAAATAAGCTATGCTAAAAAAAATATTACTCCTTCTTATGGTTATGTTGGCCTTTGTTAAGCCAATATTTTCGATGGAGCAAGATAGTTGCATTCAAATTATTTTGCAGAAGGATAAAGTAAGTTTTGATGAGGCAGCACATCAAATATGTGAACGTAAATCAATAGGCGATATTCGCTTTGCTGCAGCTATATTAGAAAAACGACTCTATAAAAACCAAACCATAGCACTTACAAAATATAAAGGTAATGATGATTACGTTCCTGTATTCTCTACTACCTCAACTGGTTTTTCTAAAGATAGAATTCAAGAAGTAAAATTATCGCGCAAGCAACGCTTGGCATTTTCGTCACTAAGTAAATATTGTAATTTAATTAGTGCCAAACCCGAAGTGCGCATCATGGGATATCAGCTATTAATTTCCAAAGGAATGTTGAGCGATGCCCCCATCGTAAATGCTTTTATAAAGGAGGAGTTAGATGAAAAAGTGCGCCTCAGTGCTCAATCTGCTTTGATGGGAATTATGCTGCGCAGCGACGATTTGAGAGATCAAGATGAAGCTTTATTGCAAATGGCAAAGTCCCGCTCGGGTATCTTTGTAAATGCTTTAAAAGATTATGCTGAGCTTAATGCAGAAGATGCAGGAAGGGCAGAAAAGGCTAATTCTATCATTAGATATATTCATAGAAAAGAGGTTTTTGTAAACTTTATACAAAACTTGTTTAGTGGCATTAGCTTAGGTAGTATATTGTTACTGGTTGCACTCGGCTTATCCATTATATATGGTTTAGGGGGTGTAATAAATATGAGCCATGGCGAGTTTGTAATGATTGGTGCTTACACTACCTTCTGTATGCAGCAAATTTTTATAGCAGCCTTTCCTCCAGTCTGGTTCGATTTCTTCTACATTATGTCCATTCCTTTTGCTTTTATTACATCGGGCCTTATGGGTTTGTTAATTGAGCGACTTATAATAAAACATCTTTACGGAAGACCCTTGGAAAGTTTATTGGCTACTTGGGGTGTAAGTTTAATGTTGATTCAGTTGTGTAGAACCATATTTGGTGATGTAACTGCAGTTAAGGCACCTTCGTTTTTAAATGGTGGTATAGAAGTAATTGAAGGCTTAATGCTTCCTTATAATAGGTTGTTTATAATTGGATTAACCGCTTTTATGGTGGTGATAACTTATTTGGTTTTCAATAAATCGCGTTTAGGTTTAAAAATCCGATCGGTAACTCAAAATAGAAACATGAGTTCATGTGTGGGAATCAATACAAAACAAATAGATTCACTTACGTTCATGTTGGGGTCGGGCTTAGCTGGTGTTGCTGGTTGTGCCATGACTTTAATAGGTAATGTGGTGCCTGATATGGGACAAACGTTTATTGTAGATTCCTTTTTGGTGGTTGTAACCGGAGGGGTTGGTAAACTCGTCGGAACCATTGTTTCTGCAATGGGCATTGGAGTGCTGTCTAAGATATTCGAATTCTTCTTTCAAGCCGTATATGGTAAGGTAGTTATGCTCGGCATCATCATTATTTTCCTTCAGTTTAAACCTAAAGGACTGTTTCCCGATAAGGGAAGACATAGTGATGATGATTAATTAAAAAGGTTCTGAATATTAAAAAGAGATATCATGATAAAAGATAATAAATACTATATACTGTTCTTCGTTGTTTTTATGATTTTACTGCCATTGGCTTATGTAGTTGGATTGGTAGATATAAATACAATAACGCTGTGGGGACGCTATTTTTGTTTTGCCATAGCAGCTATTGGTGTTGATTTAATTTGGGGGTATACTGGCATATTGAGTATGACTCAAGCCTTATTCTTCTGTTTCGGAGCTTACGGAATGGGTATGTACTTAACTTTAAGTAATCTTCCGGCCGGAACAACATTGCCTGCTTTTATGACTTGGAATCAAGTGAGTGAATTGCCTTTGTTTTGGCAGCCTTTTGAGTCCTTTCCGGCTGCAATGGCCTTGGCTTTATTTGTGCCAGCCGCTTTTGCTGCTGTTTTTGGTTTCTTTGTATTCCGAAGTCGCATCAAAGGGGTATACTTTGCCATTATCACTCAAGCATTAGCTTTGGCTATGTTCTTGGTTTTTTCTCGTAACGAAACCATGTTAGGTGGTACCAATGGATTAACTGATTTTAAAACGATTCTTGGTTTCGATTTGCGCAGTAGTAATACCAAGTTGGCTTTGTACATCATCAGCTTTAGCGTATTGTGTTTGGTTTTTGTGTATGCTAAAAACCTGGTAAAATCAAAATTCGGAAAGTCTTTAGTAGCCATCCGTGATAGCGAAAGTAGAATGCGTTTTACAGCTTATAAAGTAACCAATTATAATATTGTAATTTTTGTAATTGCAGCTGTTATAGCCGCCATAGGAGGTATTTTATATTTACCTCAAACAGGAATTATCACACCCGGTAGAATGAGCGTTCAGGCCTCCATCGAAATGGTTGTATGGGTTGCTCTCGGTGGGCGAGGGAGTGTTAAAGGTGCTGTAATTGGTGCCCTGTTGGTCAATTTAATGTATAGCATATTTACTTCTCTTATGCCAGGTGCCTGGTTATATGTTCTGGGTGGTCTCTTTATTGTAACGGTTCTTTATCTCGATAAGGGAATTGTAGGCTTATTTGATCAATTAAAGCAGAAGTTTTACCCAGTAAAGTCAAATTCTTAAAACATCTAAAAAACAATATTATGCTAGTAGTTAATAATCTTTTTGTTTCGTTTGGTGGTGTAACAGCTCTGAATCTTGAACGTTTTTCAGTAAAAGAAAATGAACTTAGGGTAATTATTGGGCCCAATGGTGCTGGTAAATCTACCTTTATGGATATTATTTGTGGAAAAACAAAAGCCCAAAAAGGATCTGTTCTTTTTAAAGGACAAGAGTTGATGGGGATGGCAGAGGTAGATATTGCTAAAATGGGTGTGGGACGTAAGTTTCAAAAGCCATCTATTTTTTCGGGCTTATCTGTTTTCGATAATTTATTGTTGGGTATTAAAACGCACAAAAATGTGTTTTCTACCTACTTCTATAAGTTAAAGAGTCATCATAACGATAAAATATATGAGGTTGCTAAAATGGTTGGTCTTATAGATGATTTACAATCTTTGGCAGGCAGTCTTTCGCATGGTAAAAAGCAATGGTTAGAAATTGCCATAGTGATGTTGCAGGATGCGGATTTGATGTTGATTGATGAGCCCGCAGCCGGAATGTCGGATATTGAAGCCGAGAAAACTGGCGAGTTATTAGTGGAGGCTAGCAAAACACATAGTGTTATTGTTATTGAGCACGATATGAAATTTGTAGAGCAAATTGCCATTGATAAGGTAAATGTACTGGTGCGAGGCGAAATGTTGACCGAAGGTACTTTTGATGAGATTAAAAATAACAAAGATGTAATTGATTGTTATTTGGGAAGTCCTGATTCGGCGCAGGAAGCAAAGGTTGCATAGTAATACAGATTAAATTGATTTTATGGCAAGGAGTATACATATGAAGGTTGAAGGTTTAGAGGCAGCCTATGGCGAAAGTCAGGTGCTGTGGGGAACCGATATATCTGTTGAAAAAGGAAAAATTACCACTATTATGGGCCGCAATGGCGTGGGTAAAACCACAACGATGCGTACCATAATGGGTTTACTTAAAAATAAAGGTGGATCAATAATATATAAGGGGCAAGATATTTCAAAATTGCCCACCTATAAAAGAAGTCGTATGGGTATTGGCTTTGTGCCTCAAGGTCGTGAGATTATCCCTAAATTAACTGTTTACGAGAATCTTCAAATTGGTTTGGAAGCCAACCCTGATAAAAAGGCCAAAGTGCCGGAGGAGGAAATTTATGCCATGTTTCCCATTCTGAAGGATTTTAGAAACCGACCAGGAGGGAACTTGAGTGGCGGGCAGCAGCAACAATTGGCCATTGGTAGAGCTTTGTGTGGAGACCCCGATATTTTACTACTTGATGAGCCAACGGAGGGTATTCAGCCATCCATAACCTATGAAATTGGGAGTGTCCTCCAAAAATTATCAAAAGAAAAAGAGATATCAGTGCTTTTGGTGGAGCAGAAATTTGATTTTGCGAAGCGTATCTCAGACTATTTTTATATTTTAGACCGCGGAAAGGTTATTCAAGAAGGTGGAGCGTTTTCTATCGATCAAGATCTTTTAAAAAGTAACTTAAGCTTATAAAATCCAGTAAACGATAATTCATGCATTTATCCCCAAAAGACATTGAAAAAATAATGCTGCACAATGCAGGTGTTATTGCTCAAAAGAGATACGCCCGTGGTATTTTATTAAATTATCCCGAAACCATTGCACTAATTTCTACACAGCTATTGGAATTTATTCGCGAGGGTGCTTCGGTGGCTGAGCTAATGGATAGGGGTAAAAAAATATTGGGTATTGATGATGTGATGGAAGGTGTTGAGAGTCTGGTTCATGAAGTTCAGGTAGAGGGTACTTTCCCCGATGGAACAAAATTAGTTACGGTACATCAGCCAATTTGCGATACTCAACTCAATAATAATTGGGCCTTGTATGGTTCCGGACTTACTAAAGCTGATGCTAAACTGCAAGTTGATAATATTGTAAATGCTCAGCCTGGTAATATTATGGTTTCCGATATGCCTATCATTCTAAATGAGGATAGAAAGTTAATCACTATTGAAGTTTGTAATGTTGGTGATAGACCAATTCAGGTGGGTTCTCATTATAATTTTATTGATACAAATGCAGCTTTAAAGTTTGATAGATTACAAACCTTAGGTTTCCGACTAAATATTCCGGCAGGTACCGCTATTCGTTTTGAGCCAGGTGAGAAAAAAATGGTAGAATTGGTTGAAGTGGCCGGTACCAAAGAAATATACGGAGGAAATAATGTGGTTGATGGAGCAATAGATTCAGTTTCTCACGATACCATTTCTGAGAGAGTAAAAAATATAATATAAGCACAACTTTACAATAAATATAAAACCTATGTCGCGCACAATAGATAGAAAAGCTTATGCTGATATGTATGGTATTACCACAGGGGATAAATTGACTTTGGGAGATACCAATTTAGTTATTGAGGTTGAAAAAGATTTTACCAGTTATGGTGATGAGTGTAAGTTTGGCGGAGGTAAAGTTTTGCGCGACGGAATGGGGCAGGCATCGGGTATAACCCGAAAAGATGCTTTAGATACGGTAATTACCAATGCTTTGGTGATTGATTATTCGGGTATATATAAAGCCGATATTGGACTAAAAAATGGACGCATTCATGCCATTGGTAAAGCGGGTAATCCGCACGTAATGCCAAATGTTGATCCGCAAATGATTGTAGGTGCTTCAACAGAGGTAATCGCTGGCGAGGGTCATATTGTTACAGCCGGCGGTATCGATACGCACATTCATTATATCTGTCCGCAACAGGCCAACGAGGCTTTGGCTTCAGGAGTTACTACTTTTTTAGGTGGCGGAACAGGACCAGCAACAGGTACCAATGCTACAACTTGTACGCCGGGCGCTTTTCATATTAAAAGTATGCTTAAGGCAACGGATCATATTCCCATGAATTTCGGGTTTTTAGGAAAAGGAAATACTTCACATCCCGAGGCTATTATAGAACAAATAAAAGCCGGTGTGTGCGGATTAAAGCTGCACGAGGATTGGGGTTCAACTCCCGCTGCTATAGATAATTGTTTATCCGTAGCTGATGATTACGATGTTCAAGTTTGTATCCATACCGATACACTTAACGAAAGCGGTTTTGTAGAATCGTCGCGAGCTGCTTTTAAAAACAGAACCATTCATACCTATCATACCGAGGGTGCCGGAGGTGGGCATGCGCCAGATATTATTAGTTTATGTGGCGATAAAAATGTGATTCCTTCATCCACCAATCCAACACGACCTTTTACCAATAATACTATCCACGAGCATTTAGATATGTTAATGGTTTGTCATCATTTGGATAAAAATATTCCTGAAGATGTGGCCTTTGCCGAAAGTAGAATCCGCGAAGAAACCATTGCTGCCGAAGATATTCTGCACGATATGGGCGCTTTATCTGTAATTGCTTCCGATTCTCAGGCCATGGGTAGAGTAGGAGAAGTGATTTGCCGCACTTGGCAAACAGCATCTAAAATGAAAGAGCAAAGAGGTTTCTTGGATGAGGATGAGTATGCTGATAATTTTAGAGTAAAAAGATACATTGCAAAATACACCATTAATCCGGCCATAGCCCACGGATTTTCTCATGAAGTAGGATCAATAGAAGCCGGAAAATTGGCCGATTTAGTATTGTGGAAGCCTGCTTTTTTTGGTGCCAAACCTGAGATTATAGTTAAAGGAGGCGTTATTGTGCAGGCGCAGATGGGCGATCCCAATGCATCAATACCAACGCCGCAGCCCTCATTTTCACGCGAAATGTTTGGCGCTTTAGGTAAGGAAGTAGGAAATACCTCATGCGTATTAATTTCTAAAGACTCTTTAGATGAGGTGAAAAATTATGGCTTAAGTAAAACACCTTTGGTGGTAAAAAACTGTCGTAATATTTCAAAATTAGATATGAAATTAAACGATACCTTGCCACAGATAACTGTGGATCCAGAAACCTATAAGGTAATTGCCGATGGGGAACATTTAACCTGCGATCCGGCCAATAAAGTACCTTTGGCTCAACTATACAATTTATTTTAAGCTACCAGAATGCACGCTTCTCTTTTAACACTATTTCATTTGGCCGACTCGGCCTTGCCTGTGGGTGGCTATGCCTATTCCAATGGCTTAGAGTATGCCGTTAAGTCGGGTTTAATTGCAAGTGTAAAAGAATTGCAGCTATACCTAAAGGATTACACCGTGCAAGTATTGCATTATGAAATACCGTACGTAAAATCGGCCTTTGAGGCTGATGGTGTACAGCAATTGCTTCAGGTATCCGAACATTACAATGCATCCTTATTAAATCCTCTGATTAAAAAAGCGGGTTTAATTTTGGGTAATAACTGGCTGCGCTTGTTGCGCGAACTCAATGCTTCTTTAATGGCTCCTGAAAAAATAGATCAGGATTTTCCGCTTGTATTTGGTTTTATGGCCAAGCAATTGAATTTATCGTTCAGCGATTGCTGTCAGCTGTATGTTTTTATGGCTGTGCGCGATCAAATTAGTGCTCTCATTCGTTTGGGAACCGTAGGGCCTGTAAAAGCGCATCAGATTCAAAATGAACTATTGGAACATTTAAATAGTACGCTACAAAATAAAGAAATTGCAGATTATTCACAGGCCTATAAAAGTGCCTATCTGTTGGAAATGATGCAACTTTCACACAATTCATTATACACAAAACTATTTCAAAACTAAAAATATGTATTACTATAAAGGAGCTACCGCACATATGCAATTTCATAATGATTCATGGGAGAATCCTGGATTTTACCAGAATCGCGAATTGGTACTTCAGGAACGTGATTATAAAAAAAGAGCCTTTACGGTTGGGATCGGTGGTCCTGTAGGAACGGGCAAAACAGCCTTGTTATTACAGTTGTGTAATGCGCTTAAGGATAAAATGAATATTGCGGTGGTTACCAACGATATATTTACGCAGGAAGATGCCGAATTTTTAACAAAAAAAGGAGCGCTACCTGCTGATAAAATTATTGGTGTAGAGACAGGAGGTTGTCCACATGCAGCCATTCGTGAAGATGTATCGCAAAATATTGCGGCCTTAGAAGAACTGATGACTAGACATGCAGATACTGAAATTTTATTTGTAGAAAGTGGTGGCGATAATTTGGCTGCACACTTTAGTCGCGAATTGGTCGATTTTTCTATTTATGTAATTGATGTTTCAGGTGGCGATAAAATTCCACGTAAAGGTGGACCAGGAATTACTCAAGCCGATTTATTGGTCATCAATAAAATAGATATCGCCCACCTAGTAAATGCTAGTTTAGAGGTGATGGACAGGGATACCAAAAAAATGCGTCAGGATGGACCATTTGTTTTTGCCCGTGCTTCTGATGGTCATAATTTAGATGTGATTATTGATCATGTTTTACATGCGCGTAAGCATGCCTTAGAAGACTAACACTCTAGTAAGACAAAAGAAAATAGAATAAGGTGCTAATTATTGGCACCTTTTTTTATGCTAAAACTTCCTTTCGTAAGGATTATATTCAAGAAGACTCTCGTGCTTAAAACAAACCCCCAACTCTTCCATTATATCCTTTAGTGTGGTCAGTTCCTGGGCCGAAGCTCGCATAATAAAAACATCATCATTAATTCGTTCTCCACTAATCAATAACTTAGGTTTTTGTTCCTGTTTTTTAGTTCTAAGCTTATCAATAGTAGCAGATATCATCTGTTCAATTACTTCGATTCGTATATCTTGTTTTTTGCCAACAATAAAGAGGTTTATAAAAGAAGTGTGGTGATGAAATAAGGCTGGCGAAGTACACTGCTGTTTGTCAGGTTGTATTTCAAAGCGATCTAGCACAACAGGTTTTGTACCTAGATATATTTCAGTGGATGATGAAAAGGCTTTAAAATCCCATATTTCGCCCATATGAATCCTTCCGCCACCTATCCAATCGCAATAAATTAGCGCTGCGCCATTGTTTAAATTAAAGATGCTTTGTTGGTTTAGACTACTATCTTTCTGTAATATTAGCGGGTCGTTTAACTGTACGAATAAGCTTTCAGTATCAAGTTTTATATTTTGGGTAAGCGTACAACTATCTCCATTATCCGATTTGTATATTCTCGAATTAGCTTGTGTGCTAAATAAAGTTTTTGTGTTTGCTTCACAGTTGATATCTAACTCCACAACATCTCCTTGTACCATTCCTCCTCCATAATTGGAGCTTACAATATGGCATGCCTTTGTGTGGGTTTTGGGGTTCAGTATTTTAAGGGGTTTTTCGTTAATCAGACTGGTAATTCTACTCTTATCAGAAATGTTTTTAATACTAACAGATGTGCTCATATTTATTGGTCTACGTAAGTATTTTTCAAAAGTAATTAATTATTTAATATCTGAGTGTTAACAGGAGGTTTGAATTGTAAATGTATTTAAAATAGCCTTTTATTATACTGAATGAAGGGGGTGATGTGTTTATTGTTAAATTTTAGTAGTTTTGAGGACTTAATAATCACTTACGTATGTTTCAATTTCAGTCAGATAAAAAACACGTTTTAAGTCGCAGTCAGCATACCTTAAAATATTACCGTTACTCTTATCTTATTGCCTTGTTTTTTATTGCAGTACTAAGTATCGTTTCTCAGGTATTGGTGCAACGCCATTTAAGCAGACAAATAGATGACTCGCATCTTGTGAATTATGCGGCGCGTCTCAGAACAAACAGTCAAACTCTTGTGAAGTTGGCTTTGGTGGTTGAGAGTGATAGAGAAAATAAATCGGCCGTAAAAGATTTTAAAACTACTTTAAGTCAACTCAAACGAACCCACGAAAGTCTGCGATATGGAAATGATTTTTTAGACTTGCCTGTCAATAGAAACGAAGACACCGAAGAGCTTTTTAATATCATTGATTCCCCCTTTAAATCGATGCTTGAATTAGGTTATAATTTACAAATGGTGATGGATGTAAAAGGCCCCATTAATAAAGAATTGCTTACAATTTATCTCGATCGTTTTATGAAATACGAGAAATCATATCTTCTGGGTATGGAGATGATTGTTTTTGATTATGACCGTAATTCGCGCAAAAATATAGCAGTTCTAAAAACCATTGAATATACCTTGTTGGCTATTGTTTTATTTGTATTATTTCTCGAAGCCTTATTTATTTTTGTGCCCTTATCAAGGCGTATCAAAGTTACCTTTAACGAATTGATAAAATCCAAGGATGAGGCCTCAGGTTTAGCCAAAAAGTTAAAGCGAGCCAACGAAGTGCTCATTAGTAATCATAGAGAAATTAACGATATAAATTACGCACTTGAAAAAGCAACCTTTCTGGTTAAAACAGATGCCAAGGGTAAAATTATTTATGCAAATGATAAGTACTGTCATTTAACCAAATACTCGCTTGCCGAATTAACAGGTAAGCCCTTGTTTTATAATAAAAATTCTACTCAACGAAGTATTATTTACGAGCATATTAATGATGCCGATAATCGCGAAATTTGGCAAGGAGAAGTTTTTGACCATGCTTCTGACGATTCTGGTTTTTGGCTCGATGTTACTTTGATGCCCATTGTTAACCGTTCAAAAGAAATTTATCAATATTTGATGATTGGTGCTAATATTAGTGAGCGTAAAAAAACAGCTCAGAAGCTTCAAATTCTGATGGAAGAAAAAATGAAGCGTCAGGAAGAAATGCAAAAAGTGCTGTCGTCATCTATGGTAGCCGGACAAGAGAAAGAGCGAAAGCGTGTTGCAGCAGAAATACATGATGGTATCGGACAAATGTTAACATCGTTAAAAATGCGCATTGAAATGATTCATGAGCAAGGCGCATGTGATTCGTCAAACGTAAACGAAATTCATACTTTAATATCATCTGTAATTACAGAAACACGCAGAATAATTGCTGAGTTATTACCAAGTGTGCTCGAAGATTTTGGTCTAGTTCCTGCCATACAAGACTTTATTGGAAAGATTGAGCAAAATCATAATATTACCGTTGAATCCAATATATTTTTGAGCGAAACTAAACTGCTCAAAAATGTTGAATTAGGCATTTATCGTATTTTGCAAGAATCAGTTAATAATGTACTAAAACACGCTGATGCAGATGTGATTAGTATTCATTTAGAAGAGGATGTGGAGTTTATAACATTAGAGGTGACCGATAACGGAAAAGGTTTTGTATTTAATAAACAAAGTACCTACGATACGCCTTTAGGTATAAATTCTCATGGCTTATCAAACATGAAAGAAAGGGCGAAGTTAATGGATGCCAATTTAGAGATTGATACTGCACCTGATAAGGGAACTGTATTAAGGCTTCAAATTCCATTGTAATGATGGCAGTATAAAATGACAATATTTTAAGAAATGAAAAATAATATATTAATAGTTGACGATCATGAAATATTCAGAAATGGTGTTCGTCAGTTGCTTGAGAAGGAAACCGATATTGAGGTGATAGGTGAAGCTGAAGATGGTGTTGAGGCTATTGAAAAGGCCAACTTGTTAAAACCTAATATTGTTTTGATGGATATATCAATGCCAAATCTATCAGGTATTGAAGCGGCTAAAAACATTTTGGCTGCACATCAGGATATTAAAGTTTTGCTACTTTCTTTATACGATAAAAAGGAATACGTGCTTAAAGCAATAAAAATGGGTGCCCATGGTTATATTTTAAAGGATGAACCCAATAAAGTCTTTTTAAAAGCAATACGAAAGGTAAGCAGTGGCGATTTTTACTACTCGGGAGATATCAGTCATGTAATTATTCAAAACCTGACTAGTTTAAGTTCGTCTTCGAAGGTTAAGGAGGAAGAGGTAAGATATCATTTGTCGAAACGCGAAGTGCAGATATTGACAGAAATTGCAAGTGGAAATAGTAATAAAGTAATTTCAGAAAATTTTGGAGTGAGTATACGAACTATCGAGTCTCATCGACAAAACATTATGCGTAAACTGCGAGCCTCAAATATTGAAGATGCCATCAGTAGAGCTAAACTCGAAGATATTATTTCTTAGTTTATTAATTTAAATTAGAATAGAAATATTTAAATTCGCAGCATAAGTAGTTTGAATTTGGTTTATTCGTTACTGCTTATCTGATACTCAAAAAATACCCTATGTCCACAAAAAAGCTCATAAGAAATCTACTCTTTATAATAATAGGATTTATTCTCACCCTAGTTATTTTAGCCAATGTATTTAAAGATGCAGTGGTTGCTAAAGTACTTGAGCGAAGTGCAAGCTCGTTTAATGTACCCCTTACTGTTGGTGAGGTTAATTTAACTTTGATCCGGAAGTTTCCTTTGGCAACAATAGAGTTTAATAATATTCTACTTTTAGATAGTCTTCAGAATCGTCCTAACGATACTATTTTGTCGGTGAACAAGCTATATGCTTCGTTGGATATTATGCAGTTAATTGACGGTAATGTTTTTGTAAAGAAAGTGGAAGTAAATGGGGCTACCGCCAACTACACAATTGATAGTGCAGGGGTATCAAACCTTGATTTTATTTTTGAAGCAATGGCCTATGATTCCTCAAAAGTGGAAGAGCCTGATACTAGTAAACTTCAAGGAATATTTGAGCTTGAAGATTTAATTTTAGAGGATATCACCTTAAAATATTCTGATGCAGGTTTGCACTTATCATCAATTATTAATCTTCCAGAAGTAAATGTAAGAGGAGAAGTTACTCCATCGGGCTATATGGCTGCCATAGATGGAAGCGCTAGACTTAATAATGCAAATTACGATACTTATCGTCTTGAAGATTTAAGTTCGAGCGTAATTAGTTTCGATTTATCTGCTATCAACGATTCAATACAGGTGAATGAATTAAAGGTGAATGCTCCACATACCAGTGCCACGTTTAGTGGCCAAGTTATTAATGGTAAGTGGCCTTATCTCGACCTAAAATATGCAGGAGAAATTAGTAGCTTAAAGCATCTAATCAATTTATTACCACAAAAATTAATAAAAGAATACAAGATACATCGGTTAGATGGTGGAGTTGCTTTAAGCGGAACTGTAAAGGGTTTGTTAAGTGACACTTTATTGCCGCGTATAGATGCTAGCTATGCAATTGAAAATCTTACTTTAGAGTACGATACTTTACCAGTTATTGATCACTTAGCTCTAAAAGGCTCTTATACCAATGGTTTATTGGCATCCAACAGCACCACACAAATATATATTGCCAATTTTGAGGCAAATACAATGAACAACAAATTTACAGCTAGTGGTGATATTAAGAATCTTGATGAGATTTTTTATAATCTGAAATTAGGAGCCAATGTTAATTTAAATGATTGGATAGCATATGTGCCGGATAATATGGTGCAAAAAATGAATGGTAAAGTATATGCTTCGTTGCAAACATCAGGGGTATTGCCCGATTCAATTACCGATGATTATATTGAGTATGCTATTGAAAGATCAGTATTAAGATTAAATGCAAATAATATTAGTATCAAGATGGACTCGGTTCCAGAAATCAAAAATCTTTCTGGTAAGCTTAAATATATTAACCGTGATATTAAATTATCAGAACTAAAAGTAAAAGTTCCAGAATATAATGTTGATATAACTGATGGTGTATTGGGTACTAAATATAGAGGAAGCATTTACGATGTGGATAACATGACCTTTAATATAGATACATTTAGACTAGAGCTAAATAATTCTAGTAATTTTGGGGGTTCAGGTTATTTAGCGAGTATAAATTCTGGTGAGTATTGGTTGAAAGCCTATACTGATTTAAATTTAAATGAAATTAAACCCATGATTCCGGATACCCTTGTTACTGAACTGGAAGGGCAGGTTGTAGCTTCATTTATTTCCGCGGGTAAATTTAATATAGATTCTATTGTTGATCAAAGTGTTGATTTGCTATTGCGCGATAGTCGCTTATCTGTTAAAACGGAGAGTTTAACTGTTCATACTTTAGATAGTTTAGCAGGAATTGATAATTTAACAACTCAAGTTGAATATAATGATGATCTATTAAGCCTTAACAAAACTTCGGGTACTTATAATTCTATTGATTTTGCAGTTGATTCTGCAAGTATCGCAAATTTGTATAACGCTTATTTCTTAAATAATGCAGATACCATCTTTGTAAAAGGGAATTATAACGCAGGTGATCTTGATTATGCATTCTTAACTGCATTTATGCCTGAAGAAGATTCTTCTGATAACAATGAATCAAGTAAGTCTGAAGAAGAGGAGCTATGGACTTATAAATTCCAAGGTAAGGTTGGGGTCAATAGCTTTAAATATGGCAAAGCTATATTCGAAGATATGAGTTCGAAAGTATTAGTAGAACCAGATTATTATGTGGCAGATGGATTTAAAGTAAGAGCTTTTGGCGGAGATATGGTTGCTTCTGCTAAATATGAGGTTGGGAGTGAAACATATTCTGTTGCTCAATATAAGTTGGATCTTAAAGGAATGGATATTCAGCAACTGTTTACTGATTTCGATGACTTTCACGAATATTTGGATGAAGGAGAAGAGCCCTTTATTACGAGTAAGCAAGTAACAGGAATTCTTTCGTCACACATGGATGGTCGAGTAATATTTGGGGAGGATTATGAAGTTAATTATGATTCTCTGCAAGTAAAAGGGAATCTTCATTTAGATAAGGGTTCTCTAATAAATGTGCAAGCAGTTAAGGATGTTGAAGATATTCCGATGATTGGATTGAAGGGGTTAGATAATCTTCAGTTTAGTACGCTAGATAGTAAGATCTTTATTTTTAAAAATAAATGGTACGTTCCATCTACTGAAATTAGGTCTTCTTCTTTTGATGCCAACTTTTTTGGGATGTCTAGTTTTAAAGAAGATTATTCCTATCATATTAGGGTTTTTCTAGGTGAAGTTTTAGCTAGTAAGTCTAAGAAAAACCTTGCAAAACAAGCCAAAGAAAATGGGTTTGAGCAGGATGATGCTACAAAAGGAAGAACATCTTTATATCTAGTTTCGCGTATGATCGAAGGTCGATCTAAGGCATGGTTTGATAAGAAAAAAGATAGGGATAAAATGAAAAAGACAATAAGAGCTCAGCAAGGTGCACT
This sequence comes from Saccharicrinis aurantiacus, assembly GCF_947489045.1. Lineage (NCBI taxonomy): Bacteria > Pseudomonadati > Bacteroidota > Bacteroidia > Marinilabiliales > Marinilabiliaceae > Saccharicrinis > Saccharicrinis aurantiacus. The sequence continues at coordinate 55,913 of NZ_CANLCN010000021.1, read as the reverse complement.
TAATTTTATATTTTTCCCTAAGCTAGTGAATTTTGAAACTGGGGTTGAGTAAAATGAATATGAGTAAAACGCATTTTATTTCGTACATCATATCATTTGTAGTATTGACCTTGTTAGTATTAAAGCTTGTCACTTATTTTCAAGGTGAAAACCCGATGAAATTAAGCATTGATACTAAAATTACTCAAGAAGCTAATGATATTGTGTTTGGAAATAATGCTGCCGAAATAAGCATAATCATGTTTGGTAATTATAAATGTTCACATTGTATCTCGTTTTTTAAAGAAACATTACCAACATTGGTAGGAAATAAACACAACAAAAGTGATGTTAAAGTCGTTCTTAAGCTAGTGCCACTTTCTGAAAAAGTAAATGAGTTAAATGTATATAGCGACGCTTTATGTATATACAGGTATGGTGAATATGAGAAGTTTCATGAGATGCTTATCTATGATTTTAATCTGGTTAATACTATTGAGTATGACGATCTAATGCAGTATATTTCTCAACAAAATGAAGCAATAGCAAGTTGTAGAACCAATAATAATAACAAAGCGTATATTCATGCTAATAAGGAAATATTAAAGGAGTTGGGAGTCAAATCTACTCCAACTTTTATTATTGAGGATCGGGTTTATAAAGGGAATAAAACTTTAAAAGAATTTCAAGATATTCTTAATGAAGTATATTAAAATAGGTATTTTATAAGGAGAATAATAAATTGATGAGTTCAATAATCATAAAAAAAGACAAAATGAAGAAGGTTATTTTATTGCCAATTAGTTTAATGATGCTACTTGCCACTGTATTTGTAGCTTGTGAGAAAGATAGTGAAGATGTTTGCGAACGTTTTGATACGCCTACAACTTGTTCAATAGATGCAACTTATTGCGCTAACGATAGCTATGGGTACTATCTTTATAATGATAAAAAGTATACTTGCACTGATGATGATTGTGAAGATGCTATTAATCAAATATTGCAGGATGCTGAATGTGTTGTTGCATCTACAAATAGTTTAAAATCAGCTACAATAAATGATACGAAGATATTTATGCAAGATGTTGCAAAGCGTGTAATGGCCGAAGCCCGCGCCGCAGCAGGTTGTAACTAACAAAGAAATATTACAAGATTAAAAACCGATACTATATTAATAGTATCGGTTTTTTGTTTTTAGTTTATCTTTGCGCAAGACTAAAAAGCAATACAATGAAGATTAAATTACTATTAGTTCCTATCATTTTATTATTCCTTTCTTGCCAAGAGCAAGCAAAAGAATATGTAAAGATAGAAGGAACTATATTTGGGACCTATTATCATATTATTTATCAGCCTACTAAGAATACTGATTTACTTCAACCCATCAGTGAGGCATTAAATGCCGTCGATTGGTCCTTATCAACCTATAAAGATACCTCTATCATTAGTAGCTTCAATAAGAGTGCCAGCGGTATTGAAATTGATAGCCTCATGAAGGTTGTGTATTTAGCCGGAGAGGATGTTTACAAGCATTCAAATGGGGCTTTTGACATGACTGTGGGTGCATTGGTTAATGAATGGGGTTTTGGCTTTAAAAAACGTGATAATATTACCGACGAAAAAATACAAGAGTTATTAAGTCATGTTGGTATGCATCAAGTAACCTTAAAAGATAATTTCTTATCAAAAACAGATGCAGCCATAAAATTAGATGCCGCTGCTATAGCCAAGGGCTTCGGGGTTGATGTGGTTGCTAATGTATTAAAAGACCACGGAGTTAATAATTACATGGTAGAAATTGGTGGAGAAATTTGCGTTGGCGGTGTAAATACAAAAGGCGTAAAATGGAGGGTAGGCATTGATAAGCCAATAGACGATAAGTTGGCTTCAAGTCGTCCCTTGCAGGATATAATCTCAATATCAGAAGTTGCTTTAGCCACATCAGGTAACTATCGTAACTTTTATATTGAAGATGGAAAAAAGTATGCACACACCATAAGTCCCTTTACAGGATATCCTGTGCAACATAGCCTTTTAAGCGCATCAATAATAGCTCCAAACTGCATGTTAGCAGATGCCTATGCAACCGCATGTATGGTTATGGGAGTGGAAGAAAGTATGCAAATGATTGAAAACCTATCAGGTATTGAGGCTTATTTTATTTACGCTGATGCCGATGGAAATAATCAAGTAAAATATACCTCAGGGTTTGAAGAGTATATTGTAAAATAATAAAAACAAAGGGGAGTTAGAAATCGTTAAATTTCTAACTCCCCTTTGTTTATAAGATAATTAGTCTATTTCAGTGTTCGCTAAAACCTATTAACTAAAGACTAATTTATTAACAACTTAACGAATGGCTTTCTCCACTTTCGTCAAAATGAAGTGGCTTAACCTGAATATTCAGTTTGTTGTTTCTAGCTTGGCGATCTTGTGTTGTAGCACAAGAAATCCCTCTCTTTTGCATTTCCTTATTACTTCCAATATGCAAGTTTGGGAACTTACCATTCTTTTTAATTAATATCCCAATAGCCATTAAAACAAAAACAATGGCAATTAGTACAATGCTGGCTAATAATACTTTTATAAACATTTCGCTATATTTTATGAGTGCAAAACTACATATTATTTATCTATTTAATAAACAAAGCACCTTAATATATGTTTCAATCTATAGCGAAAAGGTACATGATAATAGTTAGCTTATTTAGAATTATTCTTATTAATTTTGTAGGTAAATTAAATGGGATTATAGACTCAAGTCTAGGTCTATTTTAAAAGTCTAAAAGAATGCTATCAAATACAGGAATTAGTTTTGATGAATTTAAGGTTGAGGTACTACACGACTATCATATCGGATACCTGAGTCGACACTTAAGCCTATTGGGCCGTAAAGAAGTGTTGGGAGGGAAAGCCAAATTTGGTATTTTCGGAGATGGCAAAGAAGTTGCCCAGATTGCCATGGCCAAACAATTTAAAAATGGAGATTGGCGTTCGGGGTATTATCGTGATCAAACCTTTATGTTAGCAGCAGGGATGACAACTCCCTTTGCTTTTTTCGCATCTTTATATGGCGAAACAGACGAGAGCATAAATCCAGATAATGGAGGACGCTCTTTTAACAATCATTTTGGAACACGTACCATAAACAGTGATGGTACATGGAAGAATATTGCAGATATTAAATGTACTTCATCAGATATTTCACCAACAGCCGGACAAATGCCTCGTTTAGTTGGCCTTGGTTTTGCTTCAAAATTATACCGTAAAAGTCCGGCACTTAAAAATCATACTCAATTTAGTGATAAAGGTAACGAAGTAGCTTTCGGAACAATTGGTGATGCCAGTACTTCTGAAGGACATTTTTTTGAAACCATGAATGCGATGGCAGTGCATCAGTTGCCCATTGCAATGTCTGTTTGGGATGATGGTTATGGAATTTCGGTGCCTAAAAAAGTTCAGACTGTAAAAGCAAGTATCTCGGAGGCTTTAAAAGGTTTTGAAAAAGGGGCCAAAGATAAAAATGGAATCATCATCTATAAGCTTAAAGGTTGGGATTATGCAGGTCTTTGCCAAGGATATGAAGAAGGCGTTGCACGTTGTAGAAAAGACCATATTCCTGTTTTATTTCATGTTGATGAATTAACGCAACCCATTGGTCATTCAACATCGGGTTCACACGAGCGTTATAAATCAGAAGAACGATTAGAGTGGGAAAAAGACTTTGATTGTTTGGTTAAGATGAAAGAGTGGATTCTGGATAGAGCAGTTGCTACAGAAGAGGAGTTAACTCAAATAGAAGAGAATGCTTTCAATGAAGCCAAGCAAGCTCAAAAGGATGCTCTGAAACAATTTAAATCTACTTTAAAAGCAGAACGCGACTCTTTATTACAAATAATTGATACCCGCGATTGTTCTTGCGTTGAGTTGAACAACAGTAATATAAAAAATATTATTGCAGAGCTTAAGAGCTCATTGGCCTTAAATAGAAAGGATATTCTTTCCTCTGCTCGTAAAATGCTTCGTGAGTCGTGTTTAGTATGCATGGCTGATGGTTCGTTAAAGAATAGATTACAAGCATGGATTGCTGATTACAGAGAGAAGGCCTATGAAATGTATAACGACAGGCTATATGCCGAAGATGAATTTGCAGCAATAAAAGTACCTGTTGTACCTGCTACTTATGAAGCTGACATTGAAAAGGTACCTGGGCGCGAAATTCTTAGAGAAAATTTTGATCATTTATTTGCATCAGTTCCTGAGTTAGTCACATTTGGTGAAGATACCGGTGTTCTTGGAGGGGTAAATCAATCGCTCGAAGGCATGCAGAAAAAACATGGTAAATATCGAATTTGGGATGAAGGAATACGAGAAACAACCATAATCGGAACAGGTATTGGTATGGCCTTAAGGGGGCTTCGTCCAATAGCAGAAATTCAATATTTCGATTATCTACTTTATGGTTTGCAAACCATGAGTGACGATTTAGCAACACTCCGTTATCGTACAAAAGGAGGACAGAAGGCACCTATGATTGTTCGTACACGTGGGCATCGTTTAGAAGGTATTTGGCATTCGGGTTCACCATTAAGTATGGTTATTAATTCCATAAGAGGTGTTTATGTTTGTGTGCCTCGCGATATGACCAGAGCAGCAGGTATGTACAATACACTGGTTAAATCTGATGACCCTGCTTTGGTAATTGAACCCTTAAATGGATATAGAATTAGAGAACCAAAACCAAATAATATTGGTGAGTTTAATGTTCCATTGGGCGTACCTGAAATTCTAAGTGAGGGAAGCGATGTTACTTTAGTTACCTATGGTTCGTGTGTTCGTATTGCACAAGAGGCAGTAGATCAGCTTAAAGAATCGGGCATATCTGTTGAGTTAATTGATGTACAAACCTTATTGCCATTTGATATTCATAAAATTATCTTAGAATCTATTAAAAAGACCAATAGAATTGTATTTTTTGATGAGGATGTACCTGGTGGCGCTACGGGTTATATGATGCAGCAAGTTGTTGAAAATCATGGCGCGTTTAGATATTTAGATGCAGCTCCTAAAACAGTAACTGCTAAGGATCATAGACCTGCTTTTGGTACCGATGGTGATTACTTCTCAAATCCTAGTGCAGAGGATGTTTACGAGGCTATTTATGAGATAATGGGGGAGGCTAATCCACAAAAATTTCCATCTATTTATTAAAAGATTAACGATTGAAAAATAATTGAAGTTATGCGTAACCTGGTACTTGTATTGTTTGCATTTACATCTTTCTCTGCAATAGCGCAACTAAAAGAGAGTAACGACTATACGCAATTACTTGATCAGAAATATGGCGAAGCCGAACGAAATACTTTTGATATAATAATGCCACAGAGTACTAAACCTGTGGCATTAGTTATTTTTATACACGGTGGAGGTTTTCAGTTTGGCGATAAGAAAAAAGCCTACGACCGAAAGGATGAAATCCAATATTACTTGAGCAACAATACTGCATTTGCTACAATAAATTATAGTTTTTATAAATCAGATGATTCACTGGGTGTTCAAGTCTGTTTAGATGATGTACAAAGGGCGATTCAGTATTTTAAGTTTAATGCAGATCAGTATAATATTGATAAAACAAAAGTGGCCTGTTATGGGGTTTCTGCTGGTGCAGGAGCTAGCCTATATTTTGCTTTAAATGAAGATTTAGCTGATGTGAATGCGCAAGGACTTAAAGCCGAGTCAACCAAAATTGTTTGCGCGGGTGCTATACATACTCAAGCAACTTATGATGTATACAAATGGAAAAAATTCATACCCTATTTAGGAGCGGTTCAAACCTTAAAGCATAAAATGTTTTATAATTATGCGGCTACTTTTTATGGATATCCTGATAAAAAAAGTATTAAGCCTTATAGAAAGGAGATTGCTGCAAAATACGATATGCTAACTATGGTTGATGAGAATGATCCACCTATTTATCTCTTAAACCCCTTAAAAGGAAATTTCCCAAAGGATTTTAATATCATATTTCATCATAAAAAACATGCTAAGGTGATGGCAAAAGAATTGGAGAAAAAGAATGTGGAATATTACTGTTTCACTGATGTGCAGGAGAACGATAGTAAATATCCAATTCAACAATTTATTATTGATAAGTTAAGTTTGTAACAAAAAAAGGAACCCATTTGGATTCCTTTCTTATATATAAATTGGAGTGTTTACTTAATCTGGTAAACCATATTTATCAACGACAAAATCAATATCCTTATCTCCTCTACCACTTAGGTTAACTAATATTGAAGATTGTGGATGCTTCTGCGCCAATTTAATTGCATAGGCAACGGCATGGGCACTTTCTAAAGCAGGAATAATACCTTCTAAACGACTTAATTCATAAAAAGCATCAATCGCTTCTTTATCATTAATAACATCGTAGTTTGCTTTGTTCAGGTCTTTAAGCATGCTATGCTCAGGTCCAACACCAGGATAATCAAGGCCACTAGCAACAGAATATACAGGTGCAGGCTCTCCTTTTTCATCCTGAAGGTTATAACATTTAAAACCATGAATCATTCCAGGTACACCTTTAGTCATGGTAGCGGCATGTTCTCCTAGTTCGAGAGAAAGACCACCTGGCTCAACGCCATACAATTCGGTTTCATCATCCTCTAAAAATGCCGAAAACATTCCAATAGCATTACTACCTCCTCCAACACAAGCAACTACTTTATCCGGTAACTCTCCTGTCATATCAACAAACTGCTCACGTGCTTCAATTCCAACTACACGCTGAAACTCGCGCACCATCATTGGGAAAGGGTGTGGACCAACTACAGAACCAATGCAATAAATTGAGTTAATCGGATCTTTAAGGTAGGCCTCAAAAGCAGAATCAACCGCTTCTTTAAGTGTTTTTAAACCATGTGTTACCGGAACTACAGTGGCACCTAATATTTTCATTCGAACTACATTAGGATGCTCTTTAGCAATATCAACTTCGCCCATGTGAATTTCACATTCTAAACCGAAGTAAGCTGCAGCAGTTGCTAATGCTACACCATGTTGCCCAGCACCAGTTTCTGCAATTAACTTCTTTTTACCAAGGTGCTTTGCCAATAGAGCTTCGCCCATGCAATGGTTTAATTTATGGGCGCCCGAGTGATTTAAATCCTCGCGCTTCATATAAATTCTGCCACCATATTTTTCGCTTAAGCGATTACAATAATATACCGGTGTCGGTCGTCCTTGATAATGTTTTCTGATGCTTCGTAATTCCGAGATAAAAGCGTGCGACTTGCTAATTGCAAAGTAGGCATCCGTAATTTTCTTCATTTCAGTCTCTAGAACAGGAGGTATAAAAGCACCACCATATTCTTTAAAGAAACCATCTTTATTGGGGTAGGTTTTGAAATAATTCTCAGCCATAATAGATCATTAAAGGTTGTTGTATTAATTTTTGATTGCTGAAAATAGCAAAATATTTGTCATATATCTCTAGTAGAAACAATTATTCTATTATGAGAAAGGTGAATTGTTTTTTTATAAACAAAGTAATATTTTACTTCTAAGGTGTTGTAAATAGTTCGTTATCGTATTTCCAAAATGGTTAACTAGGTGTGTGTCAAATGCCTAACTTTTACCATGATTTAAATCATATCAAAGTTCTTTGCTAGTACGCTATTATTGTACTTTTTTGCGTTGCATTATTCAAAAAATAGTGAAATAATGCTGCGTATCCGAAAAGCATAAAGAGTAGGAGAAATAAACCTTAATTTTAATTAAATGAAAAAAGGATTTTTAAAAGTAATGGGTGTTGCATTGACCTGTACATTTTTAATGTCATCATGTTATACTTACACTTCAGTAGTTGGAGATGGAGCACAAGGAAGTAAAGAGGTTACTGAGTGGAACCATTATGTGATATTTGGCTTAGCTCCAGTGGGGGTTTCGAATAGTAAAGATATGGCTGGAGACTCGGAAGATTATGAAGTTACAACAACTCAGACATTTGTAAATGGACTTGTCTCAGCTGTTACTTTTGGTATTTATACACCAACAACAACAACAGTAAAAAAATAAGAATCTCTAAGTACTAGTGTGGGTTTACCTCACATTAGTATTTAATCAATTTACTACTCTTAGTTATATGAAAAAGACTCTACTTATAATATCGATTATCGCTAGTCTTGTGTTTTTATTTAAAACACTAAGAATACTTATTTTTGATATGAAAAGACTAACTGAATATGGCTATGGTTATCTTTCTGGAAATATAATTCTACTTATTTTATTTCTAACATTCAGTATAATTATAGGACGCAAAGTTTTTAAATAAGGCTATTAACCTTTTCATTTTGTAATAATCCATAAACCTAGGTAAGTAAACAACCCGTTCAGCATTAATTTTTCATATCCTAACGAAAATCCAAACCAATTAAGCGAATTAAATGCTAAAACCCAAGTGATAACAGGTGCTAATATTGCAATAAGTGGAACCCATTTTTCTTTAATTTGGAGTTTGTTAAATAAACCGAAAGCATATAAACCCAACAGTGGACCGTAAGTATAGCCCGCTAAATCGAATATTGTGCTTATTATGCTATCTGCCTTAAATACTCTGAATAAGATAATGGTTACTCCAAGTAAAATGGAGAACATGATGTGAACAGCTATTCGTGTTCGTTTTGTAATTTCTTTATTGTTATGATTGAGAATATCTACTGAAAAGGATGTGGTGAGCGATGTTAATGCCGAATCAGCACTACTATAAGCAGCAGCAACTAATCCTAATATAAAAAATACACCAACGGCAGCAGGTAGCAGTCCACTATTTACTACCATCGGAAATAAATCGTCTGATCGTTCAGGTAAAGTAAGTCCGTGATGATTGGCAAATATATACAGTAGTGCACCTAATGATAAAAATAAAATGTTAGTTGGTACAAAAGCAAAACCGTACCAAACCATATTCTTTTTTGCATCCTTAATATTTTTGCACGATAGGTTTTTTTGCATCATATCCTGATCGAGACCAGTCATTACAATGGTGATAAAAGCACCTGTAAAGAATTGCTTTACGAAATGTTGTTTTGAGCTCCAATCGTCAAAAACAAAAATGCGCGATAACTCACTATTATTAATGGTTTCAACCAGAGAACCAAATCCAAGATTCATTGATTTTGCCATATATATAATGGTTATTATTACCGAGGTAAGCATAAAGATAGTTTGCAAGGTATCAGTCCATATAATGGTTTTAATACCACCACGAAAAGTATATAGCCATATTAACAATATGGTAATGGCCACAGTTATGGCAAACGGAATCCCCAAAGCATTAAATAAACTTAGCTGCAATACGTTCGCCATTAAATACAAGCGGGCAGAGGCTCCTATAGTGCGCGAAATTAAAAATAAACTAGCCCCGGTTTTGTAGGTCCAAGTACCAAAGCGTTTTTCAAGATAAGTGTATATCGACGTAAGGTTTAATTTGTAATAAACAGGAAGTAAAACATGAGCAATTACTAGGTAGCCTAAAAAGTAACCTGCCACCATTTGAAGATAGGTGAATTGCGTGGCTCCAACCCATCCTGGTACAGAAATAAAAGTTACCCCAGATAAGCTGGCTCCAATCATTCCAATGGAAACAATATACCATGGCGATTGACGGTTGCCCAAGAAAAAAGTTTTGTTATCATTCTTCTTTCCTGTAACGAATGAAATAACCATCAATACTAAAAAATATAGTGCTACAATTAAACCTGTTTGTGCCGGACTCATGTGATATAAAATAATAGATTGCTTCGTATATAATTTATTACCATTAATTCACTTTAATTAGTGTTGAATTAAAACTCCATCCTTCAGTCTGAAATAGTATAAACTGCTGACTTCTGATAGAAAATTAATGAACTAATGATAAGCGTGCGTAAAGTTAAAAGTATTTATAACTTTGGGTGCTTTAAAAATAAAAATTAAGAGCTATGCACGCCGATAATTATCCTTCGCAAATATTTGAGAATGCCGTAAAGGAGCTTTCTTCTTTACCTGGTGTTGGCCGTAAAACTGCCCTGCGATTTGTACTTCATTTGTTGAAGCAAGATAAGGCAGACGTTTTTCGTTTTGCCGAGTCGGTACGCCAGCTTCGCGAGGAAATTGTGTACTGTAAAGAGTGCTTTAATATCTCCGATTTTGAAGTGTGCAATATCTGCGCAAGCGAAAAAAGAGACCATACAACAGTTTGTGTTGTTGAGAATGTAAAAGATGTAATGGCCATTGAAAATACCCAACAATACTTTGGTATTTACCATGTACTGGGAGGAATTATTTCACCAATGGATGGTATTGGACCAGATGATTTAACCATAAAGCCTTTAATTGAGAAGGTGGAAAAGGGAGAAGTGAAGGAACTTATTTTTGCACTGCCAACAACCATGGAAGGGGATACAACTAATTTTTATTTATATCGAAAGTTTAATGGTTTAGATGTAAAGATTACAACAATTGCACGCGGCGTTTCCATTGGCGATGAATTAGAATATACCGATGAGGTTACTTTAGGGCGATCATTAATTAATCGTTTGCCTTTTGAGCAAACATTATAAGTTTACACAACAAACTTTCTCATCGCAATTAAAGCATAAGTAAATTCACTAACACATACATATTTAAATGAGCACACCTAAAAAACAACGAACCACACTTAATCTTATATATATTGCTATTATGTCGGCGCTTACGCTTATGGCCATTTTTGCCATGTATTTTGTAAGGGCTAACGGAGCTGTTGAGGCATTTTCGCCCGATAGTAATTATACCATTAAAACTATGGTAATTATGGCTTTATTAATTGGGATTCCTGTTAGCCACTTGTTCTATCATAAAAAGATTAAGCATATTTCTCAAGAGTGGGAATTGAGCCGAAGATTAACTCATTTTCGCACTGCGTTTATTGTGCGAATAGCTGTTTTAGAAGGTGTAGGTTTACTTTCAATAATCGCATACCTGTTAAATGCCGACAAATCGTTTATGTATATGTTTGGTGTAATTTTTGTGCTATTTATTATACATGCTCCTACTAGAAATAGGATTGCAACCGACTTAGAGTTAAATGAAGAAGAACAAGCTAAGTTGTAATAAACTTTACCTATAAACACACTAATTATGATTATTGCAGTTGATTTTGATGGTACCATTGTTGAGCATAAGTTTCCTGCTATAGGAAAAGATATGCCTTTTGCTTTTGAAACTATGAGAGAAATGCAACGCCAAGGGCATTTGCTTATTTTATGGACATACAGGGCCGGCAAGGAATTAGATGCCGCGGTAGACTATTGCAAAAAAAAGGGCATTGAATTTTATGCCGTAAATAAAAGCTATCCTGAAGAGGTTTTTGAAGTAAATAAAGTCAGTCGTAAAGTAAATGCTGATTTATTTATTGATGATAGAAATGTAGGCGGTTTTTACGGTTGGGGCGAGATTTGGCAAGAGCTAGATTTAGGTGGCGATCAGGCTGAGATAAATAAGAAAATTGAACAAGCCCAAGGTGGTGCTTTTTGCAGATTCATAAAAAATATATTTTGTAGGTAATTTACCGTTAAAAATGATTTGAGGGATATTCGTAAGAGTATCCCTTTTTTTGTTTTACCAGTGCGCACAAGTTTTGTATTCACAACTTGCCGAGGTTTATTCAAAGGATAGATATTTGAGTAATCATTAAAAAAACTATCAAATGAAAAACTTGTATTTACTAGCTTTAGTGCTGCTTTTTTCTGCGTGTAATAATCCCAAAGAAACAGTTACCAAGCAAAAGCCAAAAACAGATAAACCTAACATTATTATTTTATTAACCGATGATTTGGGTTATGGTGAGCTCACTAGTTATGGGCAAGAGGTAATTAAAACGCCTTATATGGATCAATTAGCTGCTGGCGGAATGCGCTTTACTAATTTTTATGCAGGTACCTCAGTTTGTTCTCCATCGCGTGCTGTATTAATGACGGGTATGCATACCGGACATGTTAATATTAGAGGAAACAAAGGTGATACCGAAGGAGGTAAGTGGGACAGAATCGCTCTTAAAAAATCGGAAATTACCATTGCAGAGATGCTTAAGGGTGCAGGTTACCAAACCGCTATGATTGGAAAATGGCACTTGGGTGTACCTGAAGATATTTCTACGTGGGCACATGGTCGTGGTTTCGATTATGCTGTACAAGAGCAGTGGGGTAAAGGTGCCGATGGTAGAATGATTGATGAGCGAATGCATTGGATCAACGGGCAACAAGATTCTCTGTTTTACGATTATAACGAGCATTCTTGCTTAGATGATTTCAGAACAAACTTTGCTTTAGATTACCTTGATAATAAGGAGGAAGATAAGCCATTTTTCATGTACATGTCGTACCGCATACCACATGCGCATGAGTTTTTCTTAAGCGAGACTGATTTATATAAGGAGCACCAGCAAGAGTGGCCTGAAATAGAGCGTCGTCATGCAGCGCGTATTACAATGCTTGATGGATTAATTGAGAAATTAATGAAGAAACTGGAGGCCAAAGGAGAGTTAGAGAATACCTTGATATTCTTTACAAGTGATAATGGTCCGCAGAACGAAAACCATCACGATTATAATTTCTTTAATAGTTCGGGTGGATTAAAAGGACATAAGCGCGATGTGTACGAAGGTGGCGTGCGTATTCCTGCCATTGCCTATTGGAAAGGAACTATTAAGCCATCGGTAAGTAATCATATGGCTGCTTTTTATGATTTGATGCCAACATTGGCAGAAGTGGCAGGTATCGAAGCTCCTGAGCAAACAGATGGTCTTTCATTTTTACCGTTATTAACGGGTAAAGAGCAGGCAAAACACGAGTTTTTATATTGGGAAATTCAAGAAGGACGTTCAGTAAAAGGCTTTCGTCAAGCAGTACGAATGGATGATTGGAAAGTAGTTCGTTATGGCGATAACTACAAAACAGAGCTGTATAATATGAAGGACGATATTTACGAAGAGAACGATGTTGCGTCAAAGCATCCGGATATTGTTGCTAAAGGAGAAGAAATTTTAAAACGCGAGAGTGTGAAAAATGCGCATTGGCCTTATTCTGGAGGTGTTTGGAAATAAAGTCGTTTAGGGTTTGTTAGGAGCTTGATACGATATTGTAATTAAAAATAAACAATCCCCCAAGTAAATGCTTATAAGCTTTGTTTGGGGGATTTGTCTATATAAATTCTATACAATATTCACAATTTAAAATGGGTATACCCATCTAATTTTTATAAACACTCAACTCTTTGTGTATTACCGATGCTCTATATTTGGACTGTTAATATTTAAAGAGAAAACAATGTATATAGCTAAGTTTAAATTCTTATTAATAGCCTTTGTTAGTTGTTTGTCGGCAATGACTGCACAAAATAAGCCCAATATATTGTGGATAGTAACCGACGATCACCGTTCAGATGCACTTGAGTGCTTTAATAAGGCTACAACAGGCCAATCGGAAAGTAAGTTAGGTTACGTTTCGTCGCCCAATATTGATAAGTTGGCTAGCGAAGGTATTTTATTTACCAACGCTTATTGTAATTCTCCAGCTTGCGGCCCTTCTCGTGGTTCAATGGCAACAGGGAGATATCCGCACAGACAAGGACATTATTCATTTGAGCAATCTCATCAGAATCCTGATTTTGTGAAACCTACCTTCCCTCAAATTCTCCAGGAAGAAGGTTATTTTACCGCTGTATTTGGTAAGGGAGATGCTTATATTTATAAGTGGGGCCCAGGTCAAGGTTTTTACGATGCGGGTCATTATAATTATAAAATGCACTTTAAAAATGGTTTGCAGAAACATATGATTGGCGATTTTTGGAAGGCTCCGGTATTCGGAAAAGTTAATGGTAAAAGAGCCAATTTGGGCGACAAAGAATATGTTCTCTATCCAGATGGAGAATTGAAGGAGTATTATGTGAAAAATAAGTATGGCGATATAACTGCAGAGGAGATTCAAACTAAGCAAGAAGTTGAAGAGGAGTTTGATATTCTAAGATCGTATGCCCGACAAGGCATGAAGTCGCTTATTATTGGTGGGGTTAACCCGATGCCTGCCGGTGAAACTGTTGATGGAAAAGTGGTTCAAGAATTTAAAAACTTCTTATCTAACGAAAATACCACCTATAAAAACTCGTGGGGAGAAAATACCCAAGGAGTAAACCCTGAGAAGCCTGTGATGTTTAATTTAGGGTTTCACCTACCACATACACCAGTATTACCACCTAAAAAGTTCAGAGATCAGTTTAAAGATATTACCTATAAAGTTCCTGAGTTTGATGATGAGGAACTAAGCAAAATGCCACCTTCACTAGTGAAATTGCACGAGCGCCTCAGTATGACTGCTATGACGGCGAAGGAGAAGCAACAAGCGATACAAGATTATTATGCTTTTTGTGCCTACGGCGATGCTTTAATTGGCGATGCTGTGGATGCTTTTAAAGCCTATTGCGAAAAGAATAAGCAAGAATATTTAATAGTTTTTACTGTTGGCGATCATGGATGGCATCTTGGCGAGCAGGGTATAGAAGCTAAATTTGGGCCTTGGGAAAAATCGACAGCAGGGGCCATTATAATGGCTTCGTCGGATAAAAAGAAAGTGCCAGCTGGATTGATTAAAAAACAAATGGTAGAGTATGTAGATATAGCTCCAACCATCCTGTCGTCAGGAGGAGTTGATATCGCAGAAAAAGAGTTTACTTATTTGGATGGGATTAATCTGTTCGAATTTGTGAATACTAAAAAGGAGAAGCGCGATTATATTTTAGGAGAAATACATTTGGTATCCTCACCAAGAGCCTACATGCATAGCAAAGATTTTGCATTTTCAATGCGCACTCGTCCAGGTAATAAGGCCGACTTAAACAAAAATATAAAATGGGCTTTAAATTGTCCTGTTGAGAAAGCTGAACTAACATTGTACGATTTAAGAAATGATCCATTGGAAAGGAATAATGTGGCCAATTTACCAGAGTACAAAGAGCTAGCACAGTGGTTCAGAGAAAAATTAGGCAACATTGTACTTGGCGATGAGCGTGTAGAATGTGATTGGTCAAAAGCCAATACCTATAACATAAGCGATTTTGCCAAAGGAGCTAATGATAGAAAGCTGGATATCCCTAAAAACATAATCCCAAAGCTTTAAAAATATCAAAAATTCGTATTAGTTTTTAATTTAGAGCGTGCTGGCCTTTATGGTTGGTGCGCTTTTTTTGTTAAGGAATAGCAAAATCTACTTACCTCATACGACGTATAAAATTAGCTTTCGCATAGTAATATTCTCTTTGTGTACTGCAGAAGGTAATATATTTACCCATAGCAACAATTATTGAGATGAATTATAAGATTTTTATAGTGTTATAAATTAACATCTATTGAATAATGATAAAACCTATGCGAATTATTTCATTTGTAACGTTGCTCTTATGCTTAAATAGTTTAAGCGCACAACAAAGTCATCGAATTAAAGAATCGTTTAATAATAATTGGCTATTTACACTAGGCGATAGTGTAGATTATGCAGGCTATGATTTTGACGATTCAGATTGGCGCTCATTAAACTTACCACACGATTGGAGTATTGAGGCTGATTTTGATAAAGAATTATCGGGCAGAAATGCCTTTTTGCCAGGAGGTATTGCTTGGTATCGCAAACATTTTGTGCTTCCTGAACATTTTGAAGGCAAGCATATAGAATTGCAGTTTGATGGAGTGTATAAAAATGCATCCATCTGGATTAACAACAACCCTGTGGGAACGCAGCACGATGGCTACACTAGTTTTTATTACGACGTTACCGAGTTGCTTAAGCATGGCGAAAGTAATACCATAGCGGTGCGAGTAGATAATGCTATACAGCCAAATTGCCGTTGGTATACCGGATCGGGTATTTACCGTAATGTGTGGTTAAGCGCCAGTAATAATACCCATGTGAGTAATTGGGGAACTTCCATTACAACTCCCGAGGTAAGTGAAAAATCAGCTACTATTAACATTACTACCGCCATCGAAAATTTAGATGAGGCAAAGCACTTAACCCTCGAAACCGTTATTTATAATAAGGATGGCGAAGAAGTAAGTAAAACAACTTCTGAGCTTGAGGTGGGGCGTTACAGAACACAAGATGCTGCACAAACCTTAAAAGTAGATAACCCCGAATTATGGTCGGTAAATACGCCATACTTATATACCGCTCAATCCTTGCTTAAGCAAGATGGAAAACTACTTGATAAATACACCAGTACTTTCGGGATTAGAACCCTGCGTTTTGATGCTGATAAAGGCTTTTTCCTCAATGGAGAAAATATGCGTATGAAAGGCGTTTGCTTGCATCATGATGCAGGTCCTTTAGGGGCAGCTGTACCAATTCAGGTATGGGAACGTCGCTTAAAAAATCTGAAAGAGATTGGTTGTAATGCCATTCGTACTGCGCATAATCCCGCTTCGCCAGAGTTTTTAGATTTATGCGATAAAATGGGATTTCTGGTAATGGCTGAGTTTGTGGATAAGTGGGATAAAACTTATCGCAAAAAGGATGCACCCGGGTATTGGTTTTATAATATTCCTATGTGCGATCCAAACTTTAGTGTTGAGTGGAAAAGGAATTACGAACAAACCATTCGTCGTGATAGAAACCATCCTTCTATTGTAATTTGGAGTGTGGGTAACGAGAATCACTCTCCGGGTTCAGGTTCTCAAAATAATGGACTTCGTAATTATGCTTCTTTTGTGCGTAGTATCGACCCTACAAGACCAATTATTTCAGGTATGGAGCGCTCAAAGGATGGACCAGTGGATAAGAAGGTGAATGATATTATAGAAACCTGTAAGTATATGGATTTAATAGCGCTTAATTACGGAGAGCAATGGTGTAAAACCATCTACGAACAAAATCCAGGTAAACCCTATGTGAGTACCGAGAGCTATACCTATTTTAATAGCACACCCGAAAAACGCTTTGCCAATATTGAGCGTAGTCCTTGGTTAGATGTTTTGGAAAACCCTCAAAATATGGGTCTTTTTCTATGGGTAGGAGCTGATTACTTAGGCGAATCAAAAAAGTTTCCGGAAACCGGGATTGATTGTGGATTGCTTGATATGGCTTCATTTCGTAAAGAGCAATCGTATTTGTACGAGGCATTCTGGAGTGATAAACCCATGGTACATATTGAAGTTTATGAGGGCGATGCCGATGATTTTTCTACTTCGGGCAGGTGGTGGTGGCCGCCAATGAATGAGCACTGGAATTATACTGATGGTGATAAATTAGATGTAGTTACTTATACCAATTGCGAATCGGTAAACTTGTATTTAAATAATAAGTTGATTGGCAATCAAAAGCTAGCCGATATTCCCAATTGGATTATGAAATGGCGAAAACTAAACTATCAATCGGGAACACTGAAAGCTGTTGGTTTGGTGGATGGAAAAGAGGTGTGCGAACATGTTGTAAAAACAGCTCAAGAAGCGCGTAATATTGAAGTGAATATTGATCGTGCTGATTTAGAGGCAAACGATATTATCCATGTAGAATTACAGTTAGTAGATAAAAAAGGAAATCCCGTAAGGTATGCCGAAAAAGAGATCCATTTTGCCCTTGAGGGTGATGCTGAAATAATTGGTATACACAATGGCAATATGCGTTGCACAGTATCCAATACCAATAAATCTGATAGAGAGACTTACGAAGGACGTTGCTTGGCTATTATTAGAACCAATAGCGTAGCTCAGGAATTAAAATTGACCCTTAGCGGAGAAGGCCTAAAGACCAAAGAAGTGAAATGGTAGTATTGATAATCTACCCATTGTAAACACAAAAAGGAAGCCTCAACAGTTGGCTTCCTTTTTATGTTTTGTGTTGTTTTGTATTTATAATTCAGTATCTAATTCTATATCAATAAACCTAAACCACCCACATGGCACTTCTACTTCCACAGAGCCAGATGAGGCTGAAAACGTTTCGTTATTTAAAATATCTGTCATGGTTACTGGAGTAACCGTATGAAAGTTTACCTTAATTTTTCTGTCGTTTGGATTAATGTAACCAGCATCCACTAGCGTTAAACGTAATTGTTTAGGACCTACTTGCGCAACAACCCAGGCTACATTGTCACCAGATATGGTTAAAGGTAGCTTTTCAGCGCCCTTTTCAATTTCAGACTTCACAACTTCGTAATAGGTATCTGCCGACGATAAGGTCGATCCAGTTTCGGATAAGTAATCGATACCATTTGTGATGTACTCAGTCATTATATCCTTATAAATGGGATGAAGATTGTCTGCCATTTTTCCACGTGGGGCATCGGCATCAGCCAAGGGACCATTTTGAACGGGCGTTATTAATACAGTACCATTGTGGTATTGCGGAATAAAGTTTTGGCGACGATCTTTGGCTCCAGAGGCATAACTCGAGAAATCCCAAGGGGTAACAGGAGCGCCCATCCACGATCCATTTAAATGACTAAATACGGCCGGATGATTCTCTTCATACTCTTTGTCGTAAAAAGTATTCCACTTGTTGTTTTCACCTTGGTGGATATAGTGTTCATCTGGTTCGTGTATGCTAATATGAACGGGCGAAATGCTTAATATTTCATCTCTACGTGGCACATAAAGAGCACCTTTCCAAACCAATTCCCAAGCCAGAGTTTGATGCTCAGGATTAGCATAGGTAACATTTAAAAAGCTTGAACCATTGGCCATACTATATACCATTGTTCTTAAAAAATGATTGTTTAATCTTTGGTACGAAAACTGGCGACTTCTGTCAAAACTAGGGTTATCTCTAGAGCAGCGCATGCCCCAATTGTCAACCGAACCTGAAGCCCAAAGGCCCATTCGGCCCACAATACTCATATCTTGTGTTTTATCAGTAGTTTCTTCTAATCCGGTTGTAAAAACCGATGAATATTCGCCCGATACTAATCTAGACCATGCAGGAAGATATACGGCACCTTGCCAAAATATATCTTTATTACGAATAAAAATATTAGAGTTATTAGTGAGTGCGTGCTCAGCTAATGGATACAAATGATCATCCATAACTTGTATAAAGTCAGTGCTCGATCCATTCATTTCAGGATAAATCATCACTGTTTTTTTGCCATCATCAGCCGTTCCGTAATCCATTACCTTTTTTAAGGTTTCGGGGCCATAGTACAAAGGGTCGTTACCATGTCCTCCCCAGAAAGAAACGCCAGGATTTCCTGCGAAACCAGGTGTGATTAAATCAAGAATTTCCGACTCAGTAAGTACATAGTCTATGCGCGCATCTCTTTTATTTAGGTACGTTTCATTATCAGCATAAATGATGGCATGGTCCCAATCATCTTTATCTTGAGCCAGATTTTTATGCCAGTAATAATCTAAAAATATAGGGTTGTCGTTATTCTCACTGGCTTTGATTTTCTGGGCTACCGGGTCATCAGAACCTTCTAAACAATAAACGGTGTTACTGTTTTTTTGATAAGATGGTTTTTCAAATGCAGCGAGGTTTGCACGGCATATGCCTTCGTTCTCATATATTTTAGCAATTTTACCCGGAGGTGATAATTTACTAAATTCATCTTTCCAGTTTTCATCCTTTGTATCAATAATGTGTATGGCACTGCCGCCATCTTGACTACTGGCAAGAATAAGTCTATCTTCGCTATCCTTCCAAATATCATTGTAACAATGAAAACCAAATATTTTTTCTTCCTTACTCTCATCTAAATCAGAGGGTAATAGAACCATGTATGATCCTGTTAAAATCAAGTATTGATAACTATCGCCATCAGGGATTGTGATACCTTGACTTACTCTATATGATGTCGTACCTATTTTGGTTAGTGTATGTCTGTGCGAATCTTCTGTTGATAAGTTTATGCGTGTTATGGATTGAGTTGAAAGTCCTGATGTACCCAATAACACTTCGTAAGTACCATCCTTATCCGGATCTTCAACACGTACCTCACCAATTACTGTAGCAGCATTTACATCTGTTATAGATTTGTAAGGCATGGCAGCTAAGGGTTTAAATAAATATAGGTGACCATTATTTTGCATATGGTTATTGCTTGCATGCATCAATAAATCATCCGACCCATCGGCCTGTGGGATAGGACGTAAAAAGTTGGCATAATGGTAATAGTTATCAGGGGCATTATTTCCCCACGCTTTTATTTGTGAGTAATCGTTAGAAGGCAAAGTTTGCACTAATTCTCCTGTGGCAGATAGGTAATAACAGTTGGTATCAAAATTTCCGCAAACAACATAGGGTGTTAATGTAGCATCTTTAACCACACAAACGGCATACATAGGCGTTAAATGTTGGGTGTCGTAAGGTTTAAACTGCCATAATTCTTTACCCGAACTATTTAAACAATAAACCTTACCATTGGCACTGGCCACAAGTACCTCGTCTTTATTGTCGCCATCTATATCGGCACACCAAATATCATGGTTCATTATACCATCTCCTACATTGTTCTTCCATAAAATGGCTCCGCTGTAACCTATTGCCAACACCGTACCGTCGTAATCTGTAGCTATAATAACTTCGGTGCCATCATAATCAGCGGTACGTACTTTCATAACGGTATGTAGTTCCGTATCTAAACTCAGAATTGCTTTTGATTCAAAAGTTAACTCGTCGCCAATTTTGTAGCTTAAACTAAAGGAGCCATTATCATTTTTATCTGAAGTATGCGACCATAGGTTTGCATTCTTACTGCTCCATTGGTCCTCGTCGTTATCGAAGGTGTAACTATGTTTTACTTGTGCATTGGCAAAAAGCATACACACAGCAGCTAAAACAGTAAATATCGATTTTATATGTATTGTCATTTTTCTATTTTTTCTAAAAGAGTTGCTTATTTTCTTACTTAAATGATAGTGTTAGCGCACATTAACTTTTTTAACAACGCTATCCTTATCTGATTTAACTTGAAGTAAATACATACCTTGTTTTAAATCGGATACATTGATGCGATGCCTTGTTGATGTGGTGCTTGTTGCTTTAAGTAACTGACCATGTAGGTTATACATTTTAACAGAGACTTCTTGGTCTGACTCAATGCTTAATAAGTCCCTTACCGGATTCGGATACACCCTTACATTCAGCTTTGTAATGGTTTCGGTACCTAATTCTTCTTCAAATTCAAACAATATCTCATCAATGTAAAATGCGCCTTTTCCTCCTCCAAAATCAGGATGATTACTTACAAAAACGGAAAAGGAAGCATTGTCAATATCCTTATCTACAATAAGCTCTTGTGTTAGTTCAGCCCACTGATTTGATTCTAGATCTTTTATTTCCCATTCGTTTGTAAGCCATGGCTCATCAATTTGAGTGTAAAATTTAGAGATGCTTGTATTATCCTCAGTAAGTACTTTTACAGTCATGTTATAAACGCCCTGTGGCAAACTCAGTTTGGCATCATCAATGGTTTTAATGCTCGAATTTAATGGCATATATTCTGGATCCACAATTTCTTCTCCTTCGCCCCAAATTTGTATTTCGTCTATATAAAATGTGCCTTTCCCTTCGTAATTAGTTTTTACCGATATTACAGACTCTGCATCAATAGCATCTTCAGTAAGCGTTAGTGTTTTGCTTACTTCTACCCATTCTTCTCTTTTTAAGGATGAAATGTCAATTGTATGATTACTCCAGGGTTCTTTCAAGGCAAAATCAAAAGCCGTAACTTCAGCATTAGCCTCAATCCATACTTTCATTTTCAGAGTATAAGTACCCGCTTCTAAGCTTATGCTACTGCCATTTTTGCCACCGTGTGCTTTTTTCGCATCGGTAAGGGCCGATTCGCTGCTATATTTTAGCGAATAGGTAGTGCCATCAGCCGCTCTTTCAGTGCTGATATTCCATTCGCTATGTTGTATCCAAAATGCGGTACCTCCATCCTCAAAACCATAAAAATCAGAGGAAAGAAAGTTGATTTGTGCTGCGTTCAATAAGCTTGAGGCTGCATAAAAAATAATGAAAAAGTAAATTTGTTTCATAAGATGTGTAAAGAGTGTTTTATCATGTAAAAATAGATTTAACCTTTGTTTGCATTTATCTCTTCAATAAATAGACTTTACTTCACAGTAAATTCTTCAAATTATTTTAGGTGTCTTTACCTTTACTTAAGGGCATTGTGTCAGAGTTTGATGATGTATGCGGTAGGTGCATCTAGTAAAAGGTAAAAACATCTGTTTAGATTACTTGTTATTTAAGTTGATGAGCACAATAAGGATGTGCTAAAAAAAACAAGTTTATGGGCAATTTTAAATTGAAAACAGACCCAGAAGTAGAAGCCGTTTATGCTAACTATCCTGATTTTGTTAAGGGTAAAATGCGATACTTGCGCCAATTGGTAATAGAAACTGCTGAAGAAACAGCAGAGGTTTTGGTTTTAGAAGAAACTTTAAAATGGGGTGAGCCTAGTTTTGTTACTAAAAACGGTAGTACTTTACGAATGGATTGGAAGGAAAAAACATCTGAGCAATATGCAATGTATTTTCAATGTACCAGTAGATTAGTGGATACATTTAGGTTAGTATTTGATCGTAAATTTCAATATGAAGGAAAGCGAGCCATCGTTTTTCAATTAAATCAGGACATACCAGCATTAGAATTGAAAGAATGTATTAAAGCTACTCTCATCTATCACAAGGTAAAGGATTTGATTACACTAGGTATTTGATTGTAAAGGAACGATATCCATGTTAACATGAAGGAAACAATGCCAATACAGTTAGTTGCATATTGGCATTTAGCTTGATTCATAACCAAAGCCAAAATGCCAATACGTTTATTTAAAAATCCGCTTCTTAATTTTGTGGGTGCTGTAGGTTTTGTTTTATACCGTTTCGTTATGCTTTAATAGAATTAAACCATTTGCAAACCGAATAAGTGATTAACGAAACCACATACACCACCATTCCATACATGGTTGGTATCATGGATACTTTTATTCCGCCATACATCACCTTAGGTTCTACGCTGCCTACCTCGCCCAAGTAACTAAATGCCTGATGAAGACCAATTACTTGCCCCAGTATACCAATTGTAAGCGCTATTAGTCCGAATATTTTAATCAAACTTAGTTTTTCATCAACCTTATCTTGCGGTTTTAGTAGGAGCATATACGCACCAGTACCAATAATAATTAATAGCATAATAGTTAGGGCCGACATAAACAGTGTTCCTCCTGTAAAAAATAATTCTTTCATGTTTTAAAATTAAATGATTAATACTGAAACAAAGTAAGGCGATGTGTGTATTTTTAGCAATGTCGAAAACTGTTGTTCAGGTGTTGTATCCGTATTGTATCCCTTTGTTTAAGCCATTTTATATATTTTAGTCCCAGAAATTAACAAAACAAACTATCAATGATTAAAAAAATTAAAGGCTTAAAATACCATATAATATTTTGGACCGTAGTTATTATTTCAATTTCCTTTTTGTTCGGACATTCGTGGGGAAATGTATTTGCCGCATTCTGTTATGTTGCCATTTTATCGCCAATAGTTATAGCTGTGGTATATTTCTTTAATTTTTATTTAGTGCCGCGTTATTTGTTTACCCGAAAATACCTTAAATTCTCGGTATACAGTGCTGTTACCATTGCCATATCTTTGTTGTTAGAGTCATACCTTATTTTGTTTTCGTTTATTTGGTTGGCAAACTTCAACTTTCATAACATAGCGCCAAATGCTTCAGATACCATGCTATTGTTCGCGGTTTTGTATCTGTTTGTTTTTGCAGTTGCTTCATTTTTATTGTACAAGCAGTTATCCAATGCTACTAAAGTTATTGATCAACAAAAATCAGAGAAGAAAAAAGAGAGTAAGGCTTTAATAGAGATTGTTAGCAATAGAAAGAAGGTTAATGTGGCTTACGCCGATATATTCTATATTGAAAGTTTGAGCGATTACATTGTTTTGCATACTAAAGGGGGGGAGTTAAAAAGTAAGGAGCGCATCAGTAAAATTGAAGCCCGTTTACCTAAGTTTTTTGTGCGTATTCATCGTGCCTTTATTGTAAATAATAATCATATAACTAAATATTCTTCTGACGAACTTATTGTTAATAATGATGCAGTATTGCCTATTGGGCGAAGTTTTAAACAGAATGTAAAGTCTCTTTTTGCAAGTTGATTATTAAGCTACTGCCAATAGAAGTTTTTTTCTACAGAAATCCAGTAACCCTTTTTAGACAAAAACCTCTATATCTCGCGTAGGGAAGGCTCACCCTCGGTACGGACGGTGCCAACTTAGTACGGATGTTCCTATAGCCAGTACGGGTGGCTTTATCTCTGTATTTTACCCAATAACATTTAGTTTAGCATCAATATAAATAGAACATAAGCGCCTGAACATAAAATTAAATTAACTATTTTCATCAACGTTAAAATAGCAGCTATAAACTTATATTGACGCCGTGGGTGCTATACCAAACATATGGTAGTTGAGTAAAATAAAGATAAAACAGAGCAGGAAAATGAATAATAAAGGAACTTTCTCGACACTTGAATTAGATGCCGAAATTTATAATAAAATAAAAGAGAAGCAACCTGAATGGTGGAAGTTAATGCTTGAAGATAAAGAGTTATATATAGAAATTAGAAAAGATAACTATATCAATGTTTATTATTTAGGAGGTTCACTTGCTAAAATTAAATACAAAGATGGTTTTATATTAGAAATACATTACAAATATTTAAAAGTTGCTAAACCTCAAAAAGATGATTATATCTCTATTAGCCCTAAGATATTTGATAAAGAAAAAATTGCTGAGATTAAAGGAAATATCGAAAGCACTTTAAGAAGTGCTGACCATGAACATCCGTCAGAGAAAAGAATACAAGGTGAAATGATAATTCAAAACTCTGAATATATCGATTCTGAATTTCAGTTCAATAAAGATAAAGAAATTGGGAAACTAAGAATTGACTTGATAGAATTAAAAGATGGTTATTTGTCATTTGTAGAATTGAAAGGTATCTCAGACAGTCGACTTAGAAACGATGAAGAACGCAATCCTAAAAATCCAGAAATCATACAGCAAATGTGTATGTACAAGAGTTTCATAACTAAATATAAAGATGAATTAGAGGTTTACTACAAAAAACTTATCGCCGTAAAAAAAGATTTGGGTTTGGTTACTATTTCACAGACTGATTGGAAAATTAATGAAACACCTAAATTACTAATTGCAGACACCTATAAGAAAGTTACTTTAGGTCGGACAAAACGCATAGAAGCAATTAAATCCTTGTTGGCAGATAACGAAATTGACTTTGAGTTTATTAAATGGAAGTAATAGTTCATAGGGGCATTAATCAAATTGGAGGTTGCATAACTGAAATTGCGACATCAAAATCTCGAGTTCTTATCGATTTTGGACAAAACCTGCCCGATGGAGAAGGTAATATTGAGGATAGTTTTGCCAATTTAGATGCAATAAACGAACTTACAAAAAACATTGATGCGATTTTCTATACTCATTATCACGGAGATCATTTAGGATTATTTCAACTTGTACCTGATTCAGTTCCCCAATATATTGGTGCAATTGCAAAGAAAGTGGCATTATGTAAGCATCGACGACTTGTTTTCATTAAAGGACGCGAGGAACTTTCTAAAAAGGAAATTGAAAAACTAGAATCAATGTATTCCTTTGAAGCTAAACAAAAAATTAAAATCGGAAATATTAAAGTAACACCCTATTTAGTAAGTCATTCTGCATACGATGCTTATATGTTTTTAATAGAGGCTAATGGATTACTGATTTTACACACTGGTGATTTTAGAGGCCACGGTTATTTGAGTAAAGGTTTACTTCCAACTATAGAAAAGCTAATTCTTAATAAAGGACGGATTGATTTTTTAATTACTGAAGGAACTATGCTTTCAAGATTAGATGAGAAAGTACGACATGAAAATGAGTTAAAAAGAGAGGTAATTGAGCTAATGAAACAATACAAAAATGTGTTTGTGTTATGTTCATCTACAGATATGGAAAGGTTGGCCACCTTTCACACTGCAAATAAGGAAATAAAAGATAGACCGTTTGTTTGTGATGACTTTCAAAAGAGTGTATTAGAGATATTTTCTAAATCAGCAGGAAAAATTAGTCCATTATTTGACTTCAAAGAGCCATATACATTTTGGAAAGAAAATAGTAAACTAATAAAATGGATTCAGGATAAAGGTTGCTGTATGTTGGTTCGTCCAACTGAAAAGTTTAATAACTACACCAATCATTTATTACCATTACTTGAAAAAGAAAACACCATTTTGATTTATTCTATGTGGAAAGAATATATCAATCCTAAAAGCAAACATTGTAATAAAAGATATTTAGGTTTTGTTCAACAGTTTCCAAGTATTAGAAAAATACATACAAGTGGTCACGCTTCGGCTGACTGTCTTGCGGAAGTATGCAATCTTGTAAATCCGACAAAAGGAATTATTCCAATCCATTCTGAGAAATCTGCATATTATCAAAAACTACCTATAAAAGAGGAGCTTAAAAGCAAAATAATTATTGAATCAGCAAGAACTAAAAATATTATTATTATTGAGATAAAGAAATAACGAACTGCTAACAAATAAAGGTAATAGGCTGTCAATATAAATTTCTGAGTTTGGTTCATATTATTAATGTCGTCAAAACTTTTGATTCGGCTAAACAAAAGAATAAATTTATAGTTTAAACAAAAGCTTCTGTTAATTTGGGTTTTAGAGCTCTAGCTTTTCAAATTGGCTTACGAACCGTTATAATCATTAACTAATATAAAACTAAAACTTTATGAAAAAATTTAATCAATTACTATTTGTAATCTTCATCTCAGTGTTAATTACATCTTGTCAATCTTCTAAAAAAGATAAAAAAGTATCAACTAAATCATCTCCAACAATTGTTACTGAGGATAATTTCCCGCAGGCATACACAAACATGCGTCTTGGCGCAGTTCTGAAAAAAGCAGGAGCAATCAATACTTTTTTCGAGATGCCTGTACCGCCAAGTATTCCTGAACAACAATTTGTTGTTAGAATGAATCGAGAT
Organism: Saccharicrinis aurantiacus; assembly: GCF_947489045.1. Lineage (NCBI taxonomy): Bacteria > Pseudomonadati > Bacteroidota > Bacteroidia > Marinilabiliales > Marinilabiliaceae > Saccharicrinis > Saccharicrinis aurantiacus. The sequence continues at coordinate 28,833 of NZ_CANLCN010000021.1, read as the reverse complement.
ACTTACTATTCAGTATCCGTTATAGATATGTCGAGTGATAGTGTTTTTGTTACTATTCCTGAAACTGACAAATATGTGTCTCTTCAAATTTGTGATGAGAATCACGAGACTCAGCCAATGATCTATGGCTCTGGTAGGCATAAAATCACCGCTAAAACTACTCACGCTTTTGTTATTGTTCGTGCTCTTGAAGATGCTGCAAGGCGCAATTTGATTATTGAAGCAGGCAGTGCTACTCCGTTTGTGGTAAAAGAATGGGATATGGAATCGTTTAAAAAAATAGACAAAGCTGGGAATCTAGACTTTAGTGATGGCTATGATCAATCTAAAGCATTTGGAAATGCTGAGAGTGGACAAACGGCCTACATGAACTACGTTGGATGTGCCGGAGGCTGGGGTGGCGCTATGGTTGAGGATAATATTTATCAAACGAGTCCATATTTCGAAGCCGATGGATGTTACGAAATGACTTTCGTTGATCCGAAAGATTTATCATTTTGGTCAGCTACAGTTTACAATGCCGATGGACGAATGTTCAATGATGTAGCGAATATCTCAAGTGAAATGAATCCAACTAAAAACGCAGACGGAACCATTACTTTGCGTTTTGGGTGTGATGGACAAGCCAATAATATTCCAATTAGAGAAGGAAATAAAACTGGAAAGTTTAACGTGCTAATGCGTCATTATAACCCGAGTAAGGAAGTGAGTAATAAAGAACCAGGTTATGATGCTACTAAATTTATTAAGCGAGTTAAATAAATAATCGTTGAGAATTTGATTAGTTGGGGTGATTTGCAGCTCTATCGAGTTATGTACACTTCTCAATTAGAATAAAACACTCTAATGGTTAGTATAAAAGGTATACAAATGCCCTTTACACTAACCATTAGTATTTCTACACCTAGCGAGTAGCCAATAAGGTTAGAAAAATAAATAAGGTTTGTTGACAATGGGATTTAAACCAAGATGAAATTGCAATGATTTATAATGATGATGCAATAATATTTGAAGTGCAAACAGGTAAATAGGGCTGCAAAGCTGCAGTAATACTTATTCAATATGATTGGCTTGGATAAATAATTTAGTTTACAATTCAATATTCTTCTTTCTTAATAAATATTAGGGGTTATATTTAATTTAACCCCTCTATTACTTCTTATTCTTGGCGGGGAGTAGGGTATAGATGTTATATCTTCGAGTTTTAAATTATAATATCAAATACAGATAAAACTCAAAGAATGAAACGCATTTTAAATCTTGTCGGCTTAGTTATGATAGCCGCATTAGCCACAGCTCAAAACCCTTTTGTTACGCATAAATTTACGGCGGATCCTTCGGCACGTGTATTCAACGGTCGCTTGTATGTATACTCATCACATGATAGAGATGATGCCAAGTATTTTGATATGGAAGATTGGGCTTGTTTCTCAACTACCGATATGGTAAACTGGACAGATCATGGTAAAATATTCTCTTTAGATGATATTTCGTGGGCCGAAAAATGGGCTTGGGCGCCAGATTGTATTGAGCGTAATGGTAAATATTATTTTTATTACCCAGTTGAACGCAAGAAAATAGGGGTGGCTGTTGCCGATAAACCCGAAGGTCCTTTTAAAGATGTCCTTGGAAAGCCCTTAGTTGATGGTATTGCAGAGCCTTTTGCAGGAGCTGAGCCAATTGATCCAACTATTTTAATAGATGATGATGGTCAAGCCTATATGTATTTTGGTTGTAGAGAGGCACGTGTAGTAAAGCTTAAAAAGAATATGATTAAGCGCGATGGTAAGCTTCAGGAACTTAAGATATACGATAAGGAAGGAAACCGTTTGTTATGGCGCGAACCAAGAGAAGGAGATCCCAAGGGAATGCAGATCAGTAATGGTGGCGATGGTGTTTATGGCGAAGGACCTTGGATTCTGAAAAAAGACGGAAAATACCTTTTGATTTATGCAAACGGATGGGCCAAGGATGCCACTATGGTTTACGCAAGTGCAGACAATCCAATGGGGCCATTTACCTACGAAGGAAAAGTAATGCAGTCGGTTAGTTCAGGAACTTCGCACGGTTCAATTGTGGAGTATAAAGGACAATGGTATGTGTTTTACCACACTAAAGACCTCTCTAAAAACAATTTCAAACGTTCTATTTGCGTAGATAAATTAGAGTGGGATGAAAATGGTAAGATTATTCCTGTTGCACCAACTCGCGAGGGTGTTATAAAAATTAACTAATACAAATTGGAAGTAAAGAGAATCTTAATAGGTGCTTTACTTTTCTTCAAATTATAAGTATCCTGCTTGTTAATGGGCAGGATACTATTTCTTTTTAAAAAATCAGCTAACAAAGTTACTACACCTATATTTCCGTAATTCTATACCATTAACATCCATTAAGAATTAGCCTAGATAATTAATATTCTTTCATTATGTTTGCGTTTCAACTCAATAAAAAATGCAATGAGGGATAAGTATTTTCTAGCCGCCTTATTAATCCTATCTTTTTCAATTCAGCTTATTGCCAAAACTAAAGAGCTGGTTCCAACAACCCAGCTTACCATTAGTAATGGCTTGTCGCACAATGGCGTTTCCTCTTTACTTGAAGATTCACGTGGTTTTATATGGATTGGAACCTTCGAAGGCCTAAATAAATACGATGGCTATAAATTTACCACCTATAAAAACACCATACATAATAAGTTATTAACAAGTAACCGAGTTAGAACCTTAGCCGAAGATGAACAAGGCAACATCTTAATAGGGAGCGATGAAGGTTTAATGATGTTTGATTATGATACAAGTTCCTTTAAAAGAATTTATACAAACAAGAAGAAGGGGAACAAATTAAACGGACCTATAATTCGAAGGATCATAATTAATCCAAATTCCGATCAAATAATATGTACTACTGAAAAATCGGGGATATTACTTTTCGATAAATCGTATAATTTCATCAAGCAATATAGCCCCTTAGGAGTTGAAGATACCAAACAAGCATTGTTTCATAGTGGTATAGCATTAGATGCGGATAATTACGTAATTACCTGTAACAAGGGCTTGTTTTTATTTAATGTTAAAACCGAACAGTTTACCCGAATATTAGGTGATAGAGTTTGGAATTCCTATGACTTAGTAAAATATGATAATAAGCTTATTGTAAGTTCAATGAGTGGGGTTTTTATTATGTCGTTTATTGAAGAAGCTGGTTCCTATCAATTTAAATTTAAATCAAAGGCATTTTCAGATTATCAATTGAACTATTTATCTATTGATAAACTTGGGAACTTATGGATGAGTGGATTAAGTCAGGGAATTATACATGTTAATAATTGCTCAAACTTCACGCAAGGTCAACCCTATCAAACATCGCGTTTTAAGCCCAAAAATAGTTTATTGCGGATGAGTCAAATATTGCCCAATACAAGTTATGGCTGTTGGGCAGCTTCGTATGATAAAGGAGTATATCGATTTAATTTACAAGAGAATCCATTTCATTTATATAATACAGAAGTAAAAGATAAGTACGGACTAAAGGCCAATAACGTTACTAGTGTTGCTAGGTTGGATCAGAATAGAATCTTTTTAACAGCAAGTAGAGGAGGCTTGGCTCTATTTAATGTAAAACGAAATCGTTTTGAACCATTGCCTTTTGCCATTTCAGAACAAGAAAGTAAAACCATAACCTCAGTTTATGTAGATTCAAGGCGGGATGTATGGCTTAAGTTTAATAATAAACGAGGGTTTTGCAGAGTAAGGCATAATAGAAAAGAATTAGAGCAAGTAAAGTGTAAAGATGGTAGCGTAATACCATCAAATTATAGGGTTTACGAGTTTCAAGAAGATAGGCATGGTGATATTTGGTTTGTATCAATGGAGGGTACTTTTCGCATATCAGTAAATCGAAAAGGTACCGTAATTGAGGTAGAAAGCATTAGTGAAAATCCTTTATTTAAAGATTTAGATTTAGGCAGGTCGCGCACATTATATATGGATCCGCATTATGATTTCTTATGGATAGGTACCCATACTAATGGAATTATTAGAGTGGATGTATCCACACAGAGAAAGGTGTCAAAACTGAAGATGAAGCAGTTTAAACCTGAGCCTAATAATCCAAATTCTTTAAGTAGCGCTTTTGTTTCTTCTTTTGTACGATTGCCCAACAAAGAATTTTGGGTAGGTACCGAAGGTGGTGGTATTTGTAAAGTTATAGATAGTGAAACGGAGGCTACCTTTGTGCCTTACACCGAAAAAAATGGCTTATCAAACAACGTAGTAAAATCTATATTGTATGATGCCGAATACAACCTGTGGATTGCTACCAATATAGGCCTAAATAAGTTTGATACAAAAGATAAGTACTTCCGCAAATTTAATGTTTCTGATGGATTGCCATTCGAAGATTTTTGGTATGCATCAGATGTACTTGATAACGGATTGATGTTATTCTCAGGCATGCAAGGTTTGTGTTATTTTAAGCCTTCCGAAATTCCGCAGGAAGATAATCTGCCCAAGCTAGAACTCACTAGTATTAAAATATTAAACCAAGATATTCATCGTGGAGATACAATTAACGATAGAGTTTTATTTGATCAGCCTTTAAACAAGCTAAATACGATAGAATTAAAGGATAATGAGAACGTTTTTTCATTTGAATTTACATCATTACACTTTTCAAATTTTGAGAACTATCATATTAAATACCAATTATCACCAGTAAACGATGAGTGGGTTGAGGTTCCATCTAATCAACGTCAGATATCTTACAGTGCCTTGCCTGCTGGAGATTATATACTGCGAGTGTCTGCCTCAAATACAATGGGTTTATGGACAGATCCGATTGAATTAAATATAAAAGTATTGCCTCCGTTTTGGAAATCAAATTTGGCTTTAATGCTTTATTTTGTAGTGTTTAGTTTAATATTTATTGTGGTTTTTGTTTATGCTAAAAGGCTTCAGTCGCTCAAACATAATCTTGAACTAGAGCAGTTTGAAAAAGATAAGGTAAAAGAGGTAAATACTGCTAAATTGCAATTCTTCTCAAATATATCGCATGAAATTAAAACGCCGCTTACCTTAATTTCGGGGCCGATAGATATTTTGGTGAAACGATTTCAAGGCAAGCAAGATATTGCTGATAAACTAGTTTTAGTGCAGCGTCAGGCCAAAAAGATTTCGCAGTTGGTTGATCAGGTGCACGATTTTCAGCGCTCTGATGCCAATCAGCTAATTATGAACTCTAAGAAATTTGAGTTTAATACATTTATCCACGGTGTGTTGAAAGACTTTGAGTTTATGGCCACAAGCAACCAAAAGGTGTTGAAAGCAAAAGGTCCTAAAAATGAAGTTACTGTATTTGCAGATCAGGATAAGCTGGAGAAAATTTTTAATAACCTACTAAATAACGCTTTTAAGTTCACAAAAAGCGAAGACGAAATAACCATCGAATATAGGGTAGAGGGAAAGAGGTTAATAGTGGCGGTTACCGATACAGGTAAAGGAATACATGCGGATGATGTGCCATTTATTTTTGAGCGTTTTTTCCAATCTCGTAAAGAGAATTCTGAATATACCGGAGGGTCGGGTATAGGCTTAGCTTTTTCAAAGCGATTGGCAGCTATGCACTATGGCGATATCTCGGTAACCAGTACCTTAGGTGAAGGAACCTCGTTTGTAGTTGACCTGCCTATTGTGAGTGATGCACTTGAGCAGGGCTATTTAGAGGCTGAGGAAGAAATTATTTATGAGGATAAACAAGCAGAACTCAAGGAAAGTAAACTTGATTTGGTAGATGTTTCAAACATAAAATTAGAAGCAGATTTATCTGATATTACAGTATTTTTTGCTGAAGATAATGTTGATATGCGCGACTTTGTTGTGGATGTGTTATCGCATTTCTTTATTGTGAAAGGTTTTGAAAATGGTCAGGCATGTTTAGATGCCATGAAGAGTGAGTGGCCTGATATTGTGGTTAGTGATGTGCTAATGCCCGAGATGAATGGTTTTGATTTATGTAAAAATATTAAGTCGGATATAAAAACGAGCCATATCCCGGTCATCCTGTTAACAGCAAGTACTGCCATGGAAGATCAAATAAAGGGGATTAAAAATGGAGCTGATTCGTACATTAAAAAACCATTTAATGCACAGCATTTAGTATCGCGCATCGAATCGTTATTAAAAAATAGGAAACAACTACGAGAGCGTTTTCAAATTGATTTTCCGCTTACGCTTAAAAAAGAAGAAGGTACCGATTCAAACGATCAAATATTTCTTGAGAAATTATATGGCCTATTTGAAAAGAACTTGGATAACCAAGATTTGGATTTGAATTCGTTTGCCAAGGAGCTTTATCTGAATAGAACTCATTTTTACCAAAAGGTGAAGGCCTTAACAGATACTACTCCGTTTGAGATGATGAAGAAATACAGAATCTCTAAAGCAGCAGAATTTTTGGTGCAACAAGGTTTATCGGTTAACGAGGTTTATATAATGACTGGCTTTAAAAGCCGTGCGCATTTCAGTAAATTATTTAAGGAGCGCTATGGCGTAACTCCAGGTAAATATGCATCAGAAGCGGCTAAAAAGTATACTGATACTGCTGAGTAAAGAATAATTATCTTATAAAAAAGGCAGAGAGACGCTTCAAGTCTTTCTGCCTTTTTTGTTAAATTATAAGTTACTAACGCATCTCTGTATCATTACTTCTTGATAAACTTAAAGCGATAAGCCTCACCTTCGTTATCAATTTGTGCAAAATATAGTCCGGTGGCTAGTTGGCTCACATCTACTTGTAGCACACCATTTGCGTACTGAACTTGTTGGTTGATGCTTACTTTATTTCCTGACACAGAATAAATGTGAAGTGCTGAAGCATCAAAATTAACTAAGGCATTTTTTATGTATAAAACATCTGCAACAGGGTTAGGGTAAACTACAGTATTATCTCTAATGATGGGATTAACCGCATTGTCAGTATCGTCTTCATCAGGTATAATTTCAGTTACCTCTTTGTAGTTTGGTATTGTTAAAGTAGCACCTGCATTTAAAACACGATCGCCACCTTCTAAGGCACCACAATCGGGTGTAGCCGAATTGGTATAGCCACTTAATTCAGTACCTGAGGCTTTAGCTGCAGAACCTGTTTTTAAAGAGAAATCTCCATTGGCAGCATCTACAAAGTTATTGGCAGCATCGTCAAAATCTAAAAACTGGTTGGTTTCCGGATTAAAATGGTAGCCCCACTCTGCGCAATGTTCTACATATTCGTTAAAATCATGAGTTGATAAACTAGATCCGGCAGGAGCTTCTTCCCACGTTATTTTTCCTCCTGTGCTGGTTAGTGTTTGTCTGTTGTACGATATTTTATAGCCAGGACCATTCATAAAGATATTATTCACAAAATGACCATCGTCTATCATTCCTGTGTTATCAGCTTCAGGTATCCCTAACTCTTCCCAATTGGCAATTTCAATATTCCATATACCAATATTCTCATCCACATTCCAAATAGTATTGTTGTAATAGTTTACCGGAAGGTGCATGGCATTGTAACGCGGACCTAAGTACAAAAACTCACCAACAGGTTCAATTTCAAAGTCGTGTTCTACTGTGTGTTTAATATTATAAACCAGGTTGTGGTGCGCCGTGTAGTTTTCTACATCCTCCATATAAAAAGCCGTTGCTTTCACTCTTTTATAGTTAAAACTCGATACCGGAACCCCAACTACATCATGAACTTTGTTATAGGCAATTTCGCTATCTTTTAGGTTGATGGTTGCTATTTTGCCAGTGCTGGTAGCTTCTATTGGTCCTGCATCTTCTCCTAATTTCATTGAACCGTAAAAGTCGCAATCCATAATATTAACCTGTGCATCTCCTCCGTCAATTCGAATCTGGAATCTACAAGCATCGCCAAAAGTACAGTTGTTGATGTTGGTTTTATCGCTGGTATTAACATGAACGCCCGAAGTAAAAATACCTACCCATCCAAAATCTTCGATAATACAATTTTGGAAACTATTATTTTGTCCATCTTTTAACGAGAACATATTACCCCACGAATGTGCTACATGTAAATCTTTGAAAGTATTGTTTGAGCTATTTCTAAGATAAATTCCTTTCGGGTCACTATCGCCCTGGCCGTAACCTTTGGGAATCCAAAGCGGATGTACATAACGGATGCTACCATTTTCGATAGTTGCGCCTGTTGCATTTTGTATATCCATATTACCTGCTACAAAATGTAGCCCTTTAATACTTACGCCTGATGTATTATTTAGTACCAAAACCTTCTCTCTTACCTGAATTTCAATACGCGTATCGTCAAAGGATTCCGCATTACTAGGTAAATAGTAAAGCTCATCGCCATCGGCAAACCATTCTCCGGGGTAGTCAATTAGGTTTTTATGCATCACAAAACCCCAACTAAATTTGTGCTTCGTATTGTCGAAGCCAGCTTCATTTTTCCAATCGCCATTATTCATTGCCTTAAAAGAAACCGTATTGCCATTCTTATTTGTAATGTCTCCGTATACATATTGACGCATTTTTCCGGTTAAACCGCGAAAAATACCACCACTTAAGTCCACATCTGGCAAAGTAGTATCTTCAAAAGTAGCATGACCTGTAGCATTTACTCCAGCATCTTTATAAACATTGCTCAATGGAGCATACCCACTTTTTATGTTCATGGGGTCCATCATATCACCCGTTGTATTGTTAGGGTGTCTGGCCATCATTTGTATATTGCCATCAGCAAAAAGTTGAGTGTAGTCCGTTTCAATATTGAAACTAGAAATGTCGGCTACTTTAACACCTTCGTGCATGCCTGTAGCATCATCCCAACCTTCAACTACTTCTGCGCCTGTAACAAGTACGTAATCGTTCTCGAAGCTTTTAATGGCAAGGTTATTTTTATTAACCACCACTTTTTCTCGATATATTCCCTCATGTACCCAAATAATATCTCCGGCACTTGCGGAGTTAATGGCTTCTGTAATAGAATATATCTTACCAGCCTCTTCAATGGGTGTTGTTTCGCTCCAAGGAATTTCGGTGGAATAAACATGGAGGTCTTGTTGTGCTAAGCTGCTTACCGTAATACTTAAAGCTAGTATTAGAAAGCTGAAGTGAATTGTAGATTTTTGCATATGAGTTTAATTAAACCTTATTAAGCTAATTGATGGTTTGAGTTTTAAAACACTCAAATTATAACATCCAATATTAGCCAATACCGAATGAATATAACATGTGTGAATAATAGCAATATGGTGGACGTTTTGTTATTGTTAGTTGTATAGTATTCGGATTTAAGTTGGTTTTAGCGCTTAACCTTGCAGTTGGAGTAATTTGTTAATGATTATGATAGCTGAAAATGTATAAAATATTGCTCAGTACAAATAATCACACAAATGGATACTTATGAGCACATGTTATAATAATACTCTTCAGTACTCTGTATTTGTGTTTGAGTTATTTTACGCCAAAGTACATTACATGAACTCATGGGGATAGCTGAACCACATTCTTTTAGTTGTTTTGTTATTAGAAAAAAAACGGATCTTAGAGTTTTAACAATAAACTCACTAATTAAAAGAATAAAAATGAAGCAAATAGCAATAAAGATATTGAGTGTTCTTAGCGTAGTTTTGTTGGTTCAATGTGCACCTCAACCCAAAGCAAAAACAGATCAAGCAAACCAACCAAATGTGATCTTATTTGTATCGGATGATCATGGTAAAGATGCTTTGGGGTGTTATGGTAATGATATTATTCAAACACCTAACCTTGATCAGTTGGCAGAAGATGGTGTAATGTTTAACCAAGCCTATTGTACCAGTGCTAGTTGTGCTGCCAGTCGTTCGGTTATCTTGACTGGTAAGTTCGGTCATGCCACAGGTTCGTACGGACATACGCACGATTACCACCACTTTAGTACTTTTGATACTGTAAAATCGCTTCCTGTTTTATTAGAAGCAAACGGATATTATACCGCTCGCATCGGAAAATACCACTTGGCACCCGAATCGGTATACCATTTTAATACTGTGCTTGAAGCTGATGAGCGCAACACCGTTGAAATGGCTGATAAGTGTGTTGATGTGATTAATTCAGAAGCCCCATTCTTTTTATATTTCTGTACTAGCGATCCGCACCGTGGTAATCCGTTTAAGCCTGAGCGTTGGGATATGCCTAATAATTTTGGTAATAAACCAGAGGGCTATCCGGGTGTTGAGACTGTGGTTTACGATCCTAAGGATGTTTATGTGCCAGAGTATTTGCCAGACAATAAAGAAACCCGTGAAGAGATTGCACAATACTACCAAAGTATTTCTCGTATCGATCAAGGTTTTGGTAAGCTAATGACTTACTTGAAAGAATCGGGTAAGGCTGATAATACCATAGTAATATATATATCAGATAATGGAATGGCTTTTCCAGGTGCTAAAACCACAGTTTATGAGCCGGGTATTTGCTTGCCATGTATTGTAAAAGATCCAACGCAAGATGCCAAGGGAATTGTGAATAATACCATGATATCGTGGGCCGATTTAACACCAACTATTTTAGATATGGCAGGTGCTAAAACCAACGAATCGTTCCATGGCAGATCGTTTAAAAACATATTAACTGATACTGAAGCTGAAGGTTGGAATGAGATTTATGCTTCACATACCTTCCATGAAATTACCATGTATTACCCGATGCGTGCCTACCGTAAAGACAATTTCAAATTAATTTGGAATACTGCGTGGCGTTTAGAATACCCATTTGCATCTGATTTATGGGCATCGTCAACATGGCAATCAATCTATCGAAATGATATTGAGTATTTCGGAAAACGTAAAGTAGAAGATTACCTATTTAGAGCTGAATTTGAGTTGTATAATTTAGATAACGATCCATTGGAGTCTGTTAATCTAGCTGATAATAAAGAATATGCTTTAGTGCTAAAAGATATGCAAGAATCACTAAAAGCATTTCAACTTAAAACGCGCGATCCTTGGGTTATTATGTGGGATCACGATAATTCTATGCAAGGAACTGGAGTTAACCTATAGTTGGCTCTTAAAAAAAGCTTGAGATACTAAGCTAAGTGAAAGGTATATCAACAGATTATTGAAGAAATAGAAAATAATAGACAAATGAATAAATTGAAATTTTTAATCAGTGTGGCAGTAATGCTTACTGTATTTGGTTTTACATCGGTGCTGGCTACCGAAGTAATCAATATCAAACATAGTACTAAGGATATGACTCCCATAGTGCGTGCAGCCATAGAAAATGCCAAAGAGAAGGATATTAAGTTAGTTTTCGAAAAGGGAGACTATAAATTTATGCCTGATTATGCATTCAGTAAATATTGTTTTATCACCAATCATGAGAATGGTTACAAACGTATTATTTTTCCGTTTTTTGATTTTAACTCTGTTGAGGTAGAAGGTAACGGATCTGAGTTTATTTTTCACGGACAAGTTGCTCCATTTGTATTTGAAAACTGCAATAGCGTTAAAGCACAAAATTTCACCATTGATTGGGATATCCCATTCCTTTTTCAAGGGGAAGTAATGGCTGTTAATGCCAAAGAGGGTTGGAGAGATATTAAGCCAGCTACAGAAGGTTTTTCATGGAAGTTACAACGTGGTAGAGTTACTTTTCCGAATATAGATGAGTTCAAGTTTTCATCATTAGGAAGTAACTTAGAGTTTGAAAAAGATCCAAAACGAGTGGCACATGGTGCTTACGATTTTTCAAGCAGACCTAGTAAAGTAGAGAAGCGCCCGAACGGAGTTCTTCGTATTTACGAGCATAAAAACCAATTTCCAACGGTTGGTAATATTGAGAATTTTAAAGGACCAAAAGGTGAAAATAGATATGCTCCGGCATTTCACTGTAGCTCAAGTAACAACATTCACTTCGACCACATAACAATTCACCATGCTTTAGGAATGGGCTTTTTGTTAGAGCGTTGTGATACGGGAACTATTTCTAATAGCGGAATTTATGTGCGCGAAGGTTCAGAGCGCGTGGTATCTATTATTGCGGATGCAACGCACTTTTGTAACTGTAAAGGACATATTCTGGTAGAGAATTGTCGTTTTGAGCAAATGCTTGATGACGGAACAAACGTACACGGAACTTATGTTGAGGTGAACAAAGTGATTGATGAGTATACGCTTCGTTACCAGTTAAAGCACTTCCAGCAGTATGGGTTTAAATTTGCTGATAAAGGAGATGAGATGTGGTTTATTCACACGCCTAGTCCTGCTAAAAAGGAAGTAAACACAGTAGCATCAGTAAAAATTATCAACGACCATTTTGCTGATATTACTTTCGAGAATAAATTACCTGCGAACCTTAAAAAAGGCGATATCCTTGAGAATAAAACCTGGAATCCAACCTTCACATTAAAGGGTTGTACCATTCAAAACCACCGTGCGCGTAACATAGTACTTAAAACGCCATTGAAAACGGTGATTGAGGATAACTATTTTTCATCAATGATGTCGGCCATTTTATTCCGTGGCGAAACATTCTATTGGTACGAGTCGGGAATTGTAGAAGACGTTACCATCCGCAACAACCACTTTGATTATGTGGCCTATAGCGGAAGCGAGCATGCTGTAATGTATATTACACCGCGTTTGGGTAAGGCATTTGATCAGACAGAGTGTTACGACAGAAACATTGTTTTTGAAGATAATATTATTGAAACATTTGATAACCGTATTGTGTGGGCCGATAGAGCTGAAGGCTTAATCATCCGTAACAACACCATTAAAAAGAATGGAACACAAGAGCAATTATACCCTGATGCACCATTATTTCAGTTAGATAATTGTAAAGATGTGCAAATCATCAAAAACAAGTACGAAGGCGATTACAAAGAAGCTGTTAAAGCTGATGAAAAATCGGCCAAAACCCTTAAAGTAAAGGGCAATAAAGGATTTAAGTAGAATCAAATCATAGTATTACACATTTTGTACCCCAAGTGATTCTGTCGCTTGGGGTTTTTTGTTGCATTTTTGTTGTAGGTTATACCATGAAGTTGTTTAAAGTTGTGCTGAAAAACTGCGAGTAACATCTTGATTTTATTGACTTCAGCTAATTTTTATTCCGTAGCTAAGGCTATGCAAGAAAAATTGAGCCTTGTCACTGAAAACCAATATGTCACTCTCGAAATTTCCAGACAACTTTAAACAACTTCTATGAATAAAACTTCGCGCATGTAAATATTGGGCAACAATATTTTTATGCAAGCCAAATTAATCTTGGGAACAGGCACCTTTTTTTATGCAAGCTCTATTTGAGTTCTGAGAAGGGATTATTTTTTTATGCAAGTCGAAATGGCGATCAGAGGCGCTCTGCTTTTTTTATGCAAGCTATATTTGAGTTCAGAGAGGAGATTATTTTTTTATGCAAGCCAAATTGGCGTTCAGAGGTGACCTGCTTTTTTTATGCAAGCTGTATTTGAGCTCAGAGGAGGGATTATTTTTTTATGCAAGTCAAATTGGCGTTCAAAGGTGACCTGCTTTTTTTATGCAAGGGATTTGCCTGCTTTTATTCTGTTTTATATTTAGTTGTTTAGCGCCCTGATAGGAGTGGTAGCCCTTTGTGCTTTGGTTATAGTGAAGCTTAGCTAGCGGCTGCGACCATAGGAGCACACGCATGGCTTAGCTAAACTTAAACCAAAGCATAAAGGCTTTAACGGATAGCAGGACTAGCGCCATATAAATTTGTAAATTGTTGCAATGGTTTGAAATTGAAAAAAACAGCAAACAATTAATTTATAGACCCACTATATTTACTATTAGGTACGTTGAATAGGCGCGAAATGAAAACATTTGCTTCTGAAAAAAAATAATCATTTACACAACTATTTATGAATTATATGAAAGTAAGTCTGTTTTTGTTAATTGGGATTTTGGCCTTTGGTTTTACCACCTTAGCACAAAATTTAGAGCAAGATGCAAAACAAAAAATCACCAAACTTGAGAAGCTTATAAAGAAAGCCGAAAAGAAGAAAATTGATGTGCAGAAAGAAAAAATGACGGTGCGTACTGCCGAGCTTTTTCTGAAATATGCCAAGTGGGATGAGGCCCATCCTGAAGAAAATATTGAACTGTTTAAACAAACATCAATCTATGAAGATTCGGCAGCGCAGTGTGCTAAAATGATTCCTGATTTTGAGCGTAGTGAGGTAAATATTATGCTTGATGAGGCTACGGCTTATATTGAAAAATTAATTTCGGGTAAGGTAAAACGTACGCCTAGTCCGCTTGTTGATTGGAGCAAGGCGCATGTTGAGGGTGATCAGATTACTTTTAATAATCGTCCGGTGTTTTTAGCTGATTATACTTGGAAGCCCCGTACTCCGGAGTTAATGGAATACCATGGTCAGCAAGATGGTTATTTTTTAATGCCTCCGCATGTTGTTAAGGCCGATGGAACCATTCAGCCACGTGTAATGAAAGAGCTGAATGCTAAGCCTGATGGACAATTGGGTTTTATTTTCTACAATCATAAAAACTCTCCTAAGTGGGCGGCTAAAAAATATGGCGATGGATTTGTAATGCGTGAGGATACGTATACGGCTTACGATATTGACAATCCGGGTGCCCGCGAAATGTATGGCTATATAATTGATGCTACCGTACCAATAATGAAAGGTAAAAAGTATACAGAGCTGGGTTATATGCTTTGTAACGAGCCTCATTTTTATACTACGCGTACCGATAAAAAATTAGATTGGGCAAGTGGGCCTGTATCGGAGTATACTTTTGCAAAATTCAGAAAGTATTTGAGCGAGAAACATGCTTCTATTGAAGATTTAAATGCTTTGTGGGAAAGCAATTTTACGAGTTTTGATGATGTTACCATTGATATTCCTATCAATATTAAAAAGCAAGGTACTCCTATGTGGTTCGATTGGGTATCGTTTAACCAAGAGCGTGTTACCGATTGGTATGCGTGGATGAAGGGTAGAATTCAACAACACGACCCGAATGCTAAAGTGCACTTGAAAATTATGCCAAATCTTTGGACTGAGAATAAGCGTGGACATGGTATAAACCTTGAAGATTTAACCATGTTAAGTGGTATTATTGGTAACGATGCAGGGGCAGCTCATTCGCAAATGTGGGGAAAGCCACATAAGTGGATGGAGCATTATGCTTTTGAATGGAGAGAAATGGCAATGAGCTTTGATTTTATGAAATCGGTTAGCCCGAATAAAATATCGTATAATACCGAGGCGCACTACTTATCAACAGTTCGTTCGCGCGATTTATACTTACAGCCAGAATATGCAAGAGCTACGCAATGGTTAGCCACTACACAGGGGTTAGATGTAAGTCAGATTTGGTATTGGCCACGTAAAGAGGACGGTTCGGTTAGTGTGAAGGCAGGTAAGGGTTATGCGGGTTCAAACATGCAACAGCCACGTATTGTAAACGAAGTACACTCAACAGTTATTGATTTAAATTCGTTTGGAGAAGAGATAATGGCCATGCAGCGTCAGGCTAAGCCAATACGTATATTCCAATCGGAAACTTCGGCCATAAATAATGGTAAATACATGGATAAAGTATTTAGTGTTTACGAAAGCCTGTTCTTTAATGGTGTGCCTTTGGGTTTTGCCACTGAAAAAATTATTAAAAATCAGGATAATAAATCGTGGGAGTGTATTTTAATTCAGAGTGCCGCAAGGGTTACTGAAGCCGAGATTGATGCTTTACAGAGTTATATTGATAATGGGGGTGTGATTATTTCTGATTGGGCTAGTCTTAAATACAACCAGTATGGTCAGCTACATACTAAGAAATTAAAGGGGAAAGGCCGATTAATTAGAGTAAACTCAGTTAAAGAAATGGCAGATAAAGCCATGGAGCTAGTTGAAGAAAAAGGTTTTGCACCTGAGGTTGCCATTACCGAAACTAACGAGCAGGGTATAAAAACCTGTACTTGGAAGTGTATAAAAAATGCCAAAGGAAATAATGTATTATCAATTATTAATGTTGGTAAAACGGATGCTACTTTAAATATTACATTGAAGAATGCTAAAAAAGGCACCAAGTGTTTTAATTTAATTGATGGTATTGATGCCAGCACCACGCCAACATTAAAGCCTAATGAGCTTTATTTTGTTGAGGTGTTAGATAAGTAATTCGAAAAAAATAATACAGTTGATATAAGCGGGATGAAGTGATTCATCCCGCTTAATTATTTTCAGAACTTATTTTTGGATGATCACTTTTTGCGTGTGCGATTGAAGATTAACAGTAATTTCTACTAAATAAACTCCTGCTTTATAATCAGAACAATTAATGCGCATGCTATTTGCATTTGATTTAGTGGAGAATATTTTTGTACCATTGGCTGTGTAAATAGTAATGTTAGAGTCGGGTTTTATTCCTTTAATTGTAAAGAAATCTTGATATACAGGGTTAGGGAATATGCTAACAATAGATTCCGATTCATCAGCCGATTTAGTAGAGTTATTCTCTTCAAGAATGAACTCCGAAATTTTAATAGCCCTATCGGTAAGTTGGTTTTGACCCGTAATGGTTAGTTTAGCATACCTTCCTAATGTGGTATTAAAATGGTCTATATTTAAATTATCAGAGTTCGACCTGCGATCAACAGTGAAATTGCTATCGGAAAAATCGGGAGTAGTAGAGAGTTCAACGGTATAATTATACGATCGGTTTTCGTAAGGGATCAATTGCGAGGTGTTAAAGTATTTTTGCTCACCATAATCAATGATTACATTTTGAGGGAAGTATATGGCTTTCCACCCTGAATTAACTTTATCATTATCAAGAATCTTAAGTGATGGCGAATTTAACTCAGAATTACTTTCACTATAAATTTGAGGATAGCTTTCTTCTATATCCTCGATAGGAATCGGAGTTTGAAAATCGTCTTCTGATTCATAGGGCATCTGATAAACATCGCCAAATTTATTAGTGTAATACAAGCACGATTTTGAAAATGCCTTTGTATTTCCATCTGCCCAAAAGGCATAGAAATCAGGGTCGGTAAAAAAAGGTCGCCTTGCATAGGTGTGGTTACGAGCACTGCTGTTGGTTATGTCAAAAAACTTTGTCCAGGTAATCCCTTTGTCAAAACTCTCCCATATTGCCATTTCACCGCCAGTTCCCCACTCTTGAGGGCCTACCTCCGTTGGAGCAACAATTCTATAGCTACCATCG
Source organism: Saccharicrinis aurantiacus (assembly GCF_947489045.1). NCBI lineage: Bacteria > Pseudomonadati > Bacteroidota > Bacteroidia > Marinilabiliales > Marinilabiliaceae > Saccharicrinis > Saccharicrinis aurantiacus. The sequence continues at coordinate 11,618 of NZ_CANLCN010000021.1, read as the reverse complement.
TCTTCAATATATAAACTGCCCATATCATAATTATGATAGGCTTTTGTAACTTCAGCATGTACCCAATCGGTGCCGTTCCATTGTGTAATTAACCATTTTCGGTCAGGATTTGAAGGCCCTGAAATGTGTATTGGCGAGGTAATGTACAGTATCATTGGATAACCCTCTTCGTTATATCTAATGTCTTTTAAGTATACGTTTAAACCTAAGGCATTATAATCTTTAACAAGTGAAGAGTTGCTTACTGAGCTTAAGGGAATAGTTAGTGGATTATTATTGATATCAACCCATGTTTTACCCATGTCATATGATTCCATGTAGTATAAGTTAGTTCTATTATCAACATTTTTGTTTTTATGCCAATTGTAGAAAAAACCTATTTTATCATCTGTATTAGCTGATATTTGATAATGGCCATCAAAGTCAACTAATTTGGTGTCAGCCGACCATGTATACCCATCATTACTTGTGCGTATAAATAACTTTCGGCCACCAATGTAGTTAGTCAATAATAAAGCAAAACCTTTATCCTTTATAAATTTTGGTTGCGGATAATTAAATGAACTTTCGTCTATTTTTGTGAAGTTAGAGATATTATATGGCATATCACTTCGGTATATATAGCCATTTCTATAAGAATACCTGCCGCTAATGAAAACCCAGATAAATCCATCCGAATCTATCTGAATAGTTGAGTTATCGTGCGCATCAGTGATTCCTAGTTTATTATGAACTACAGTTGGTTTTGCTAATAGTCCGGTTTTATGATCGAAGTAAGAAATCATAATGAGCAGATTAGATTCTGATTCTGCTGTTGTACCTGCATAGGTGAAGAAAGTTCTATCAGCCACCTCTGAGTATATAGCCAGTGGAATGTGCTTGGCAGTATAAGTTCCTAAACCACCCGAATATTTATCACCGTATGGTCCATACTGCCCCAGTGCATACCATAAACCTTTAAAGCCATTTGCAGTTTCTTGCGATTTAACATTAAAAGAGGTGAAAACGTTAATGGATAGGAGGAGGTAGAAATAGAGTGTGCGATTAGTTAAAAGTTTAATCATAATTGAGAGGTTTAAAATGAGGGGAGCAAAACTAACCCTAATTATATTAAATACATAAAGAGTCGTACTGATTTATTTTAATTGGAGCGTAATTTTTACGAGTAAGTATACACAATAAACTAATGAGTATAAATGCATGTAAGGCATCCTATATATTTGACACAAACTAAATTATAGTCATGCAAAAAACTACACATCACAAAACACTTTTAATTCTATTTATGGTATTGCCTTTTACTATGGCTGCTCAAACACTTACCGAGCAAATACAAAGTAAAATTCACGAATTACAAACTCTAATTACGCAAGGAGAATCCAAAGGCTTGGATATGCACAAAGAGAAACTAGCCATTCGAACTTCAGAGGTTTTTCTTTTCTATTCCGATTGGGATGAAGCGAATGTGGCGATTAATAAAAACATGTTTGAGCTTGTTGCCGCATACCAAGATAAGGCCCAGCAAATGGCCAATGATTTGCCAGAATGGGAACGAGGCGATATTATAAAACTGTTAGATAACGGAATAGCTTATGCTGAGGATTTAATAAATGGTAAAGTCACACGCAAAGAATTTGTTGATTTCGATTGGTCAATAGCCGAGCACAATGGCGATGAAATAACCTACAATGGGCAACCTGTATTTTTATCGGATTATACTTGGAAGCTAGCAACAGCAGGGGAGCACAATTTGCGCGACTACTATGGTCAGTTAGATGGTTTTTTTATTTCTCCAGCGCACGTTGAAGATGAGGAAGGAACCATTAAAAAATGGATTTTAAACGATCTTACAAGCAAAGAGAGTGGTACTTTAGGTTTTAATTTTATCAACCATAAAAATGTGCCTCAATGGGCAGTTGATAAATATGGCGATGATTTTAATCTGGGTAAGGATGTTCGTTATACCGAATACGATATTGATAACCCGGGTGCCAAAGAAATGATGGGAATGTTACTTGATGGAACAGTTCCGTACATGGCTGGGCAAAAATACTCCGAGTTGGGTTACTTACTGTGTAACGAACCTCATTTTTATACTACTAAAACTGGCGATAAATACGATTGGGCTAGTTCTACAGTTACGCAGTATACCATAGATAAGTTCAGATCATGGTTGAGTAATAAACATGCTAGTATTGCCGATTTAAATGCATTATGGGGGAGTAGTTTTACTAGTTTTAACGATGTTACAATTGAGATTCCTATTGATAATTCTGAGCAAGGAACTGCAAAGTGGTTCGATTGGGTAAGTTTTAACCAATACCGTGTTACCGATTGGTATACCTGGATGAAGAACGAAATTCGCAAAAGCGATGCCGATGCCAAGGTGCATATTAAAATTATGCCAAACCTTTGGAGCGAGAACAAACGTGGGCACGGCATAAACTTGGAACAATTAACTGAGTTGAGCGAGTTTTGCGGTAATGATGCAGGTGCTGCCTACAACCAAATGTGGGGTTCAACACCAGAGTGGCAAGAGCATTATGCTTTTGAATGGCGCGAAATGAGTATGAGTTATGATTTTATGAAATCCGTCAGTCCCGAGAAGGGAGTAATTAATTCAGAATCGCACTACTTATCAACCGTTAAATCGCGCGATTTATACATGAACCCGATCTATGCACGTGCATGCTATTGGTTGGCTTACACGCAAGGGTTAACAGTAAGTCAAACTTGGTTTTGGTGTCGTCGCGAGGATGGATCGCCCAAATCGGAAACTGAAAAAGGTTATGGCGGATCTAACAATCAGCAGCCGAGAGTTACCAACGAATTAGAATCAACCGTACTCGATTTAAATAGTTATGGTGAAGAGGTTATGGCCTATCAGCGCCAGCGTAAACCACTTCGTATTTTTCATTCAGAAACATCTGCCTTAAATAAACCTACTCATATGGATGATGTTTTTGAGTTGTATGAGGATATGGTTTTTGAAGGTGTGCCCATCGGTTTTGCTACCGAAAACATCATCACCAAGCAAAATAATAGTTTGTGGGATGCAATTTTAGTGTACAAAACGGAGTTTGTTAAACAATCGGAATTTGATGCTTTACAAAGCTATCTGAATAATGGAGGTACGGTTATTATTGATGAGGTATCCTTTAAAAAGGATGAGTATAAACGAGATTTGGCATCGAGCTTAAGCAGCGGAACGGGCAAACTTATTTACAAAAGTACAGTAGAGGCCATACATACTGCAGCCATGGATCAGCTAGATGCGGATAGTAAACCAGAAATTACTGTAGAGGAGACCAATACTGGCGGGCATAAAGGATGCATATGGAAGGTTATTAAGAACCATGCCGGAAACAATTTACTTTCTGTTGTAAATGTGGGTAAAAGCAATGCCGAACTAAATATTACGCTAAAAAATGCTTCAGTCGGAACAGCTTGTAAAGATGTACTCAATGGGGTTTATGTTTCGCATAATCCTACGCTTGAGCCTTACGAAGTATTTTTTGTGGAGGTAATGGATGAGGAAGATCTCACAACTATTGGAGATGGTGTAAGAGGAAAAGGAGAAACTAAGGTGTCGCTTCATCCTAATCCAACTACAGGACAGTTCTATATAGAATTCTCAGATATGCAGCGCAATACTTCTGTGAGTATTTACAATATGAGTGGATCACTTATCGAAAGTAAAAACTACACTTCTGTTAATCAAATTACCTACAGTTTGCCAAGCTATCTCGCACATGGAAATTATATTGTAAAAGTGAACAATGGCAATTGGGTAAAAAGCTTTAAGTTATTGAAGAAGTAATCTCTAGGTACTGTGTTATCGCCTTGCAAAATGCGATTTCAAGGTATGTTCCACAATAATGTACTTTGTAGTCAAATACCGAACTGAGTAATCCTATTGTTTAAAACGTAAGAGCTAGTCAAATACCTATACTCATCCGTAATTTTACTCGGGAGTAAATGCTATAAACGCTAAGGATATTAATTATTAACAGAAAGTCTAACCTTTGTTTTAAATAAGTAATAATGTTATCAACATAAATTTATATCAATGAAGAAGCTTGTGTTTTTAGCTGTTATATTAGTGCTAAGTGCAATAAATACCTTTGCCATAAAAAGCATTACAACAGACTATACCATTACAAAAGTAAGAATTGCCAACGGTGGCAATAAAGAGTTTATTGTAGCTAGTGCTTACGATGGGCAAGTACTTGCCTACGATTATAAAGGCAAAATGCTATGGGAGAATGAACTTTCGGGTTATATGAATCACGAGCTTTGGGCCGAAGATATTACAGGTGATGGTAAAGATGAAGTTTTTGCCGCTAATGCCGATGGAAACTTGTATTGTTTAGATGCCAAAGGAAAGGTATTGTGGCAATTTAAAAACTCAGAAACGCCTATGTACGCCATTGCAGTGGTGCATAAAGAGGGTACACCTTATGTGGTTTGTGGCGATTATTCAAATTCTATTTTCTATTTAGATGCTAAAGGGAAAAAAGTAAAGGAAATTAAGTCATCAACATACTCAAAAGAGAAAACCTTTGGCGATGCCACTGAAATTAAGATGCCGCCAAAAAATACGCATATTGCAAACTTTTTGCGCAAGGTTAAATTGGCCGATGGTTCAGTGAAATTGGCTGTTTTAGGTACCAACAATAGTATGCAAACTACAGGTAGCTTGTATATGTTCGATGTATTGGCAGATAAACCCTACAGTACAAAAAAGATAAAGTCAAAAAAGGCTCAAGGTTACATGGAGCCTTTCGATATTAATAACGATGGAAATCAAGAGTTGTTATTTGGACCTTCCAGTATGATTCAAGATGCCGGTTATACAGTTTATAATACGGTTGATAACACGCAAAAATACTTCAACTTTAAACCTTTACATAAGCAATTCGATCGTTTTGGCTACCGTGTGGTTCAAACTGCAGCAGTTAAGTTAGGTGGAGAAACTAAGTTTTTATCACTTTTTGGTACGCGCATCATTCTTATGGATACAAACATGAAACCTGGTAGTGCAGAGGTATTAGCTAGTAAATGTTCGTATAACGATATGTGGTATAATGCCAATAGCAATCAATTAGTATTAGCTAGTGCGCAGAGTGGTGGTAATGGGATTCATATTATCGACTTAAACTCAAAATCATGGAAGAGTGAATACAAGAAACTTGTTCCTGCGGGTAATGTACAAGCTATGCTTGATAACCATGCAACGGCACGTAAGCAATTAAGTAAATATAAAAAGCCAAGTAGTGAACGAGATCCATTACCAGTATACATGCTATCAGATAGTAAATTCGATGGAGCAGAAAAAATAGTGGCTGATATCAAGAAAAATTATGAATCGCCCATCTTTTTAAATTATTACTTTTCGCCATTTGCTCAAGATCCTAAGGATTGGAATCGTGACCAATTAGGGAATGCCAAATATGTTGAGAAACGCGATAAGCGCAAAAAGTACACAAAAACACAAGAAGAACTGGTTTCACAGATTACTAAAAAATATGATGGAATGCCAGGTATTGCTATGTGGGGAGGGCACGGAAACGATCCTTACTTCTATAGTTTAGAAACGCTAAAAGAGATTATTGATGCTGCCAACGGAAAGAAAACGGTATTTATTTTCCCAGAGTTAGAGAAGCACGACGAAGATTTTGAATGGGTATTAAATAACCATATCTATCCACTTGCCGAGTATGCACAAGGTAGAAATACAAATATTTATATCAGAACAAAGCACACTTTTTGGCAGGGACCGGCATATATGCCACAATGGAACAGAATGCTATCTGGCGAGTTTGCCGATGTATTTGTGCCAAGTATGGAAGAAACCACCGATAAAAGTATGGAGCTAAGCGTTGCAGCACGTATGGGATATTGGATGAGTGGTGCTGTTGACTCTTGGGGAGCTCGTTGTGCGCGTGATAATACTAGTTTTGATCGTATGCGTCAGCACTCACATCAAGATATTCCCAACCACTTCCTTCGTCAGATGGTATATAATGTGGCCAGCGGGTCTCGTTATTTAAACAACTTTGTAGTTGATCAAGAATATATGAGTTTGTTTTGGGAACTAATCGCCAAAGGTGTTTTATATGTACCTGAGCGTAACGAATTATTGAGTTTATCGCCAGTGCATTTAGGTATGTTACCGCCCGATGAGCATATGCTTGAGGAAGGACATAATGTAAAATGGCTTACCTTTTACGATGAAAAAAAGGAGAAAGCCAATCCAATGGTGTTTAGTCATCTGAATGGATCGTGGCCCGGAGCTCCTGTTACGGAGTGGGATTTCTCTAACTATGCAGCAGGAGTTAAAGATCGCCGATTAAACTTTTTACCAAACTATAAAAATGGTATGGTGTTAATGACGCCGGTGCAAGAAGGTAAGTTTGCCATGAAAGATGCAAAACGCGAAGCTTTAGTAAATCAGTTACACCCAATTTATAAGAATATTACCAAGGAGTACATTACTGATGGTGCCAAATATTATTCGGCCGATGGTTCTAAGACTTATTCTGCCGACGAATATTATAAAGTTATTCAGAAGGATATTGAAGAAGGCGCACAAAAATTACCGTTAACAGTTGAAGGTGATGTAGCATGGGTAGTTGCTCAAACAGGTCCTAAAAACTTACGATTAACGATAATTGATGGTGGTTATATAAACCCTAAGGATAGAGAAGCTAAAATCACTTTTAATACAGTGAAGCCAGTTAAAATGCTTGATTTGTTAGATGGGAAATCTTTTAAAGTTTCTAATCCGAGCAATGTAACTGTAGATGTTCCATGCGGGTTATTTCGTTTTATTGATATCGAATTAAGTGAAGAATTAAAATAACAATTTGTAATAAATCCCTAATAAATATGCGAATGCGCAATGTCCTTTTTTAGGCATTGCGCATTTTTTATTGCGTTCGTAAAGCCTTCTGAATTTCAATGATATTAGGCTAATAAGCTAGTTTTAACCTCCACTCGAACAGTAAAGAACATTAATTGTACCCTTGTGTACTCCTTGGTTTTCTGAATCACTTACCTTAGCCTTAGTGAAAATCCAATTATTGATAAACAATATAAACAGCATGAAGTGTACAATTTTAAGAGTAGCCATTGTGTTACTCGTAAGCAGTTTTTCATTTGCATCGAGCTCAGCTCAAAACCGTAAACCCAATATCCTTTGGATTATTGCCGAAGATTTAAATCCGAATATGGGTTGCTATGGCGATACTATTAACATCGGTCACACACCTGTTATTGACAAGATGGCAAGCGATGGTGTTTTGTTTAAAAGAGCCTATGCAACGGCACCAGTTTGTTCTGCTAGCCGTTCTGCATTTATTACCGGCAAATATTCAACAACCATAGGTACACACGAGCATCGTTCAAGCAGATATACCGATGGTGAAATTGTGCCAGAAGAACTAAGAATTCATTTGCCAGATTATATCACTACAGTACCTGAGTTAATGCGCAAAGCAGGTTACTTTACTTTTAATGGTGGAAAAGACGATTATAATTTTGATTACGACCGTCGTGCTTTATACACAGTTGGAACAAAACCCGATTACAAATATCATATGAATGGTTGGCAAGGAAATCATCCAGAGCATTTTTTATCCTGGACAGAAGATGTATGGTCGGCACGTAAGGACAAAGACCAACCTTGGTTCGGACAAGTTCAGATTATGGGAGGTAAAAAAGATTACAAATATGTACGCGATGGCGAGCGTTTAGCTCCTAATGCGGTTCCTCTTCCTCCGTATTACCCAAATATTCCATCTCAGCAAAAACCATGGACAGATCATTATAATGCATCACGTGGATCTGATGCCAGAATAGAATTGATTTTAAATCAGCTTGAGGCTGATGGCGAATTAGAAAATACAATTGTATTCTTCTTTTCTGATCATGGTAGTCCAACATCATTGCGTCATAAGCAGTTTTGTTACGAAGGCGGTTTACACGTGCCTCTAATGGTATTTGGTAACCATCCTTCAATTAAAGCAGGAACGGTTATCGACGATATGGTTACTTTAATTGATGTTTCGGCAACCACTCTTGGTTTAGCAGGACTAGAAGTACCAAAATATTTCGATGGACAGGATGTATTTGCCAAAGATTACAAAGCTGCTAAGGAAGTATTTGGAGCACGCGACCGTTGCGATTTTACCATCGATAGAATTAGAACCGTACGTACTGAAAAATACCGTTATATCCGTAACCTAAAAAATGAGCGCACTATGATGCAACCTAGCTATCGCGATGGAAAACCTATTGTTGAAGGATTGAGAGCAGAGCATGAGGCAGGTCGTTTAACACCATACCAAGAGCAACATTGGTTTCATGAAAGACCAGTAGAAGAATTATATGACATTGCTGCTGATCCTAATCAAATGGATAATTTGGCACTGAATCCAGAATATCAAAGTGTACTTAAAAAGCACCGTAAAATGATGGATAAATGGATTAAATCCACCGACGATAAAGGTCAATATCCTGAAGATCCAAATCGGCTAAAAGCTACTTACGAACTTTGGAAAGATCGTAAACAATTTAAAGGTGCCGATGTAAACGAAGAGTACCACCAATTTATGGGCGAGGACTAATTATAATTCAATTCAAATTGTGCACCTCGTTTAACTGGCCTCTTTTTATAAATAAGAAAGGTTTTTAAAAAGCAGCCTTGCTGTTTTTTCCTTAGTTTTTGTCATCAAGAACATCGGAGCAATCATGAATTGAGTATTCATTATTGTTTCAGCATAAGTCGGGTTTGGGCGAAGCGCCAATAAACCAAGCTATTATTCAATAGAATACAGATTACAATCATACAAAAATGAAAAAGTTAATATTATCACTTATCGCTATTACGCTTGTACTATCTAGTGCATCAGCTCGCGATATTAAAAAATTCAATGCCAATTGGAGGTTTGCACGCTTTGGTGCAATGCCTGATGGATCAGTAAAGGCGGAACCTAAAAATATGGATGAAGCCGATTACGACGATTCCGATTGGCGCCAATTAAACCTGCCGCACGATTGGGGTATTGAAGGGCCTTTCCGTTACGATTTACCTAACCGAACTGGTAAATTGCCTTGGGCTGGGATTGGTTGGTACCGTAAATCATTCACGGTGGATGCCGCAGCAGCTAATAAACGAACGTTTATTGAGTTCGACGGCTCTATGTCGGGAACGCAAGTATGGGTTAATGGCGGATATGTTGGCGAGTGGCCTTATGGTTATTCTTCTTTTCAATTGGAACTTACACATTACCTAAAACCAGGCGAAGAAAATACTATTGCTGTTCGTTTGGATAACAAGGAAGAGTCATCGCGTTGGTATCCTGGTGGTGGAATCTACCGTAACGTAAAGTTAATTACAACTGAGAAAACTTATATCGAGCATTGGGGCGTTTTTGTAACTACGCCTGAGGTTAACGATGCCAATGCAACAGTTAATATTAAAACAGAAATAAACGGAAAAGGCAATAATTTACAATTGGTTTACGAGGTTTTTGATGGTGCCAATAAAGTGGCTAGTGCAAAAGTAAAAGCAGATAGCGATTGTAACATTACATTGGCAAATCCTACTTTATGGGATTTAGATAATCCGCATTTATATACTTTAAAAACCAATCTTTTAGAGGATGGAAAAGTAATTGACAATAACGAAAGTACTTTTGGTGTTAGAACCATCAAATATACCAAAGATGGTTTCTTTTTAAATGGAAAGAAAACTAAGATGAATGGTGTTTGTCAACACCACGATTTAGGACCATTGGGAGCAGCTATTAATGTGAGAGCCATGGAGCGCCAAATTGAAATTTTAAAGGAATTTGGAACCAATGCCATTCGTACAGCACATAATCCACCGGCACCAGAGTTTTTAGATTTGTGTGATAAAATGGGTGTGATGGTGCAAGTTGAGGCCTTTGATGTATGGCAAAAAAAGAAAGCGGATAACGATTATGCCCATCTTTTTGGAGCTTGGCACGAGCGCGATTTACGCAATATGGTACGCCGCGATCGTAATCACCCTTGTGTGGTGATGTGGAGTACAGGTAACGAAATGATTGAACTTCAAAAAATACAAGATGCACCATTAGCATTGCACTTGCGTGATATTGTTTTATCAGAGGATGATACACGCCCAACTAGTTTTGGTTTAAGCCGTCCTGAAGCGCTTTTCAGCGGATGGGCTAAAATGGCCGATGTGGTAGGTATCAATTACAAACCACATGCATATGCTGAGTTAAGAGAGAAGTACCCTGACTTACCTATCTATGCAAGTGAAACTACATCGAGTATTAGCTCACGTGGAGAATATTTCTTCCCTGTTTCTGATGTTCAACGCGAGGGTGTAGGCGGTCAGTTTCATGTAAGTGATTATGGATTATATGCATCGCCAAATGGCTATCCTGCCGATACGGAGTTTAAAGCGCAAGATGAGCACGATTTTATAATTGGTGAGTTTGTTTGGACAGGCTTTGATTATATTGGAGAGCCAACTCCATTTAATAAAGATAAAACCAACCTTTTAAATTATGCCGATCCAAAGGAACGTGCACGTGTTAAGGAGGAAATGAAGAAGTTGGGGAACAAAATTCCTCCACGTAGTTCGTATTTTGGGATTGTTGATTTATGTGGATTCCCAAAGGACAGATACTATTTGTACCAAGCCAAATGGCGTCCTGAATTACCAATGGCGCATATTTTACCGCATTGGAATTGGGAAGGTCGCGAAGGCGAAGTAACACCTGTTTTTGTGTATACTTCTGGCGATGAGGCCGAGCTATTCTTAAACGGAGAATCATTAGGTCGTAAAAAGAAAGCACAGTATGAGTACCGTTTGCGTTGGAATGATGTTACCTATCAACCTGGTGAGTTAAAAGTGGTTTCATATAAAAATGGAAAAGAGTGGGCTTCAGATGTGGTTAAAACTGCAGGAGCAGCTGCTAAAATTGCATTAGAGGCTGACAGAGCTACCATTGATGCCGATGGTGAAGATGTATCATTTATTACCGTTGAAGTCTGCGATAAAAAAGGATTAATGGTTCCCAAAACACACAATAAGGTAACATTTTCAATTTCTGGTCCCGCTGAGATATTAGCTGTAGGTAATGGCGACCCAACAAGTTTTGAGCCTTATCAAGCTTCGGAACGAAAAGTATTTAATGGCATGGCCTTGGTCATTGTTCGTTCTAAAAAAGGCGAAATGGGTAAAGTAAAACTTACTGCTGCGTCAGAAGGTTTAAAAGCGACTTCGATATCGTTAAAAACAGAATAATCTTTAGAATTTTACAATAACTTGATAGTATATTAAGTTATATATAATAAGTTAATAATTTGTTGATGCTGATTTCAAAGGGGGGTCTGGTAACGGATATCCCCTTTGTTTTTATATATAAAATTGTTTTAATAATGTGAAATTTCGTGTATGAAAAGTCAAATCAATTATGCCTTATATGACGTAAAACTCGAATAAAACGTTATGCCAATATCTTCCTGATTAATACTAATATTAACGTGAGTTCGATCTAAGCAGCCTTATTAATATGGTCATTATCTATGATGTCTATATTTAAAGAGGGTTTCTT